>JABIVN010000578.1 GCA_018667205.1 Gammaproteobacteria bacterium
CGACAGGTTTCCCTTCGACGATGGCGATGCTGGCACTATGGGCTTCATTGGTTTCGTTGTTAGAGACCCAGTGGGCCTCGAAAACAGGCCCGGCTTGATGGGCTGGGATAACCGCAGGGGGAAGATATGCTGGTGCCTGTCGGGCAGGAATCAGCAGAGTCCAGCAACCGAAGAAGACGGCGGCAGATGCAATAGTCAGGGTTATCTTAAGGGCTGGGTTCATGGTTTATATCGACTGTTTCGACGCATGCTAATGGGTTTAGCGCCACTAGGAAACCTCTGAAACGGATGTGATATCCTGCATTTCTTTTTAATCACTATAATTTAATATTTAAGGCGAAGAAATCATGTCAGAGAAAGCAGCTGCGGCGCTGGAAATCTATAAAAGCATTGAGGGTCAGGAAGAAGGCCTTGGTGAGTGGTTAGTCATCGACCAGGACAGGATTAACCTGTTTGCTGACTCGACACTGGACCACCAGTTTATTCATATCGACCCTGAAAAGTCTGCTCAGTTGTCGCCTTACAAGGTCACGATTGCGCATGGTTTCCTGACCTTGTCGCTCATTGTGCATTTAGGAGAATCGGTCCCGCCGCTTCGTCCAGAGGCCCTGGAAGGTGTTTACATGGGCGTAAACTATGGCCTGGATAAAGTTCGATTCCCGGCGCCTGTTCCGGTGAACTCGAAGGTTCGGGCCCGTCACACGCTAATGTCTGCGGAATTGAAAGGCGCGAATACCATTCAGGTAAAACGTCAGGTCACCATAGAGTTAGAGGGTGGTGACAAGCCGGTTTGTGTCGCCGAATCTCTGATTCGCTACATGTATGGCGACTAGTTGAGCCTGGACTTTTAATATAGAGGGACGGCCTTATGACTGTCATAACCAAAGAAGACCTGATCCAAAGTATTCAGGATTCGCTCCAGTATATTTCCTATTACCATCCACCGGATTTCATCCGGGGGGTTGCCGAAGCGTATGAAAGGGAAGAATCCCCTGCTGCTCGCGATGCCATGGCTCAGATTCTGATTAATTCAAGGATGTGTGCGGAAGGCCATCGGCCAATTTGCCAGGACACGGGAATCGTTAATGTGTTTCTGTCGGTAGGGATGGGTGTCAGGTTTGAGTCGGACGTGTCGTTGGACGACATGATTAATGAAGGTGTAAGGCGCGCCTACAACCTGCCGGAAAACGTATTACGTGCGTCGGTGTTGTCAGATCCAGCAGGAAAAAGAACAAACACCAAAGACAATACCCCGGCGATCATTCACACCGAAATTGTGCCCGGCGATAAAGTGGAAGTTCGTGTCGCAGCAAAAGGTGGTGGGTCCGAGGCGAAAGCGAAGTTTGTCATGTTAAATCCGTCAGACAGCATCGTCGATTGGGTCATCAAAACAGTGCCGACGATGGGCGCTGGTTGGTGCCCGCCTGGAATGCTAGGTATTGGCATTGGAGGAACGGCAGAAAAAGCCATGCTGATGGCGAAGCGAGCCCTCATGGACCCTATTGATATTCAGGACCTGCAGGAAAAAGGGCCTGGCAACCGAGTTGAGGAACTGCGTCTGGAGATCTTCGACAAAGTGAACGCGCTTGGCATTGGTGCTCAGGGCCTGGGCGGCCTGACGACAGTGATGGATGTGAAAATCCTTGATTATCCAACGCATGCTGCCAACTTGCCTGTGGCGATGATTCCGAACTGCGCGGCGACAAGGCATGCGCATTTTACCCTGGATGGTTCTGGCCCCGCAGAGCTTGAGGTGCCGAATATTGATGACTGGCCCTCGATTACCTGGGAAGCAGGCCCCAATGCCAGAAGGGTGAATCTCGATACCGTGACAAAGGACGAAATGAAGGAATGGCAGCCGGGTGAAACTGTGCTGCTGTCGGGCAAGATGCTAACTGGACGAGATGCGGCGCACAAAAGGATCAGAGACGAGGGTTTGCCGGACGGCGTAGACCTCAAAGGGCGGTTTATTTACTACGTTGGGCCGGTTGACCCGGTGGGCGATGAGGTCGTTGGCCCCGCGGGTCCGACGACTGCCACCCGGATGGACGGTTTTACGGAAATGATGCTGGAAGACACTGGTATTCTTGGGATGATCGGTAAAGCGGAGCGCGGTCCGATAGCGATTGATGCCATCAGAAAGCATGAAGCGGTCTACTTGATGGCGGTAGGTGGTGCGGCGTTCCTTGTTTCCAAAGCTATTCGCAGTGCCCGGGTCGTGGCGTTTGAAGATCTGGGTATGGAGGCTATCCACGAGTTTGAAGTAGAAGATATGCCGGTGACGGTGGCCGTAGACAGTCGTGGTGAGTCTGTCCACATCACTGGACCTCGGGAATGGCAAGGCAAGATTGGTAAAATACCGCTGACCGAGGCCTGACAGAGATAAGAAAGAGATAAGAAAGAGATAAGAAAGAGGCCTGGAGGGGGAGGGCGAAAGGTTGAAAAACCGACAAGAATCATAAAGTTAGGGCCTAAGCCAATAGTGAATTCGTTGAAAAAACTGGCGCTTTGAAGTACGCTACCCGACCGGCAATGAGCCAGCTTTTCCGTCTTTTTTTGGAATTTTAGCAGTATGGGACAAGAATCCTCCTCCGTTGATCAGTTGTACCTGAATGCCGAAAGTCTGGCTAAAGACTTCTCGTTGTTTCCTCGTAAAGAGTCTGCTTCATTTATTCAGGGTTTGCTGACAGAACAGCAAATCGAGAAAGAGCTGGATAGCCTTCGTAATATGGAGGTAGATGCCTATATCGAAGCAACTGTCGCGCCAACCGAAGAGTCGACTCGACCTGGTTCAAAGGAAATTGTCAACGCTTTGGACGTGCCCATCTTCAACGTGGTCGAGGATGGACCATTGTATGCCGCTGAACTTGAGTTTGATTTTAATGGCTCTGCACGTCGAATTGGTCTGATTACCCAAAACCGGGCCCATGCTACCGGCGTCTGGGGGCCGGAGCACCATAACGCTGCAGCAAAACTCGCGAGCGAGTTTGCTATTAGGTCAATGCCTATTGTGACTTTCATGGATACGCCGGGTGCGGACCCGTATGAAGAGGCCAATGGAAACAACCAGGCGCACGCGATATCACGGTTGATTTCCGAACTTTGTAATGTCGATGTCCCGACACTTGGCATTATCATTGGTCAGGGATATTCCGGTGGTGCGATTCCCTTAGCGTCTAGTAATCTCCTATTATCTCTGCGTACCGGGGTCTTTAACACCATCCACCCGAAGAGTCTTGCTAACCTCGTTAGGCGATATAACCTGTCGTGGCAGGAATGTGCCAAATTTGTGGGCGTGTCTTCCTACGAACTCTACAAGCAGGGGAACATTGACGGCATCGTTGATTACGACCCAGGGGAAATTGGAAAAATTGAAAACCTTCGGAATGTCATAGTTTCGGGTATTACTTCTATCGAAGAGGGCACCAAGAAGTTTGTTTCTGAGCATCCCGAAGTGCTCGATCATTACCATCGCAATATCAATCGCTACTTCAACCAAAGCCCGACAATGGCCGCGGTGCATGCCAGTTCAACCTTGAAGCTCCGAACATCCCCTACTGAATATCCCAATGTGTTTGGTGTGGCCTTTCGATACCTGAGGTACCTAGGGCTGCGCAGAAGAATCCAGAGTACAACGGTTACTCAATACGGCCGGCTTGTTGATGCTGAAGTCCCCGAGGGGGAGCTCTCGCAGCGTATCCATCGTGAGCGCCGCACGGCTTTTTTGGGCTGGCTTCAGGATCCGGATAAAGTCCTGTACGAAGATTCGCTCAATAAAGCCTGGAAAAACTTTCAGGATAAACGCAAGGCGACTGGTGCTGAACGCGGTCGAATTGCGCAGTTTATCTTTGGTGAACCACAGGCAAACTTTGAGTCGGCGAAAAAAGAAATTTGCCTGGTGTCTGGCCTTCACCTCTACAA
>JABIVN010000579.1 GCA_018667205.1 Gammaproteobacteria bacterium
CCAGGACCACCCAGATCGGCACCTAGGTGAAATCCCCACAGGCCCTGATCTTTCACTTTTTCTTTCAAGCCCTCGATGTGAGCCTTAATAGCCTGCCAGCTATCACGATCCAGTGAATTTCCGTTTTTTGTTCTGGGCGCTCGAAGGAAATTGTCGAGTGGCTCGATTTCCTCCTTGGTGAACTTTTCTACCCAGTCGATCTGTTCTTGGAATTCCGGTTCTACATCAAAGTCGATGGCCATTTTTATTCCTCTTACGGGTGGATGGTTTTTACGGTCAAGACCACTATTGTGCATTTATTAGGGCTTTAAGGTCTAGTCGGGTATTGGCAATCCATCGTGATCGGCGGCTCACCACAGGTAGTGTCGTTTACCATTGATCCTGACGGAAAAATCTTGGAGATACAAAAATTTTTGAAGGTAAAAGTATCACCAAACCCTTGATCCTTTAGCTTTAGTCACCGGGAATATATTTGCATCCCGCTGCCCAAACACCCTGATCGCCGATGACCATAGATACCATTGGCCTTCTCTGGATCAGTCAATGACCGCCCGCCCTGAGACAGGGTGAAGCCGCACGAGGCCTTGTTTATCCCCCGGAAAAAGTTGTTAGGTAATCGCTCTACATCGCCCACTACTTCAACCGTGTGGAAGCGTTTCATGATCTCCCTCCCAAAGAACACGGAGCTGCATCTCGGCCAGGCGATTACCTATGCACAGGTGCACACCAAACTCAAATACCACATGGGCGCGGGCATTAGCGCGATCAACGATCAGTTTTTCCGGATCTTCAAATATTGATTCGTCACGGTTGCCAGACAAATACCACCTCACTACCGGGTATAAGAAGCATTAACCCCGTTTCTGCGTTATCAGCTAGGTATACGACCCCTCCAACCTGAGTTCAGCTCAGCATTCGGTGAAAGCTGGTGGTTTTTGAACGGGCTAACCGTGCCAGCGACTCAGCCCAACACGAATTCATAGCGGGTTCGGGCAGTCAGACCGACTTAGATCCCACCAGCGTTAGCAGATGTCAGAATAGTTGGGACGAGTGATCAACAAGGGCTCGCCCGAGGTGACCGATTTTGCGCCTGAGAGGGTTTGGCAAGTCCGAGATGTTTCAGCATTTTCTCAATGACCTCCGGATCTTCAATGCTGGCAATACGAGTGAATCAACAGACCACCACTGCGTCTTTACCACGCACCCATGTATACTCAGCGTGCGTCGATCGCATGCAAGCAAAGCATCTGGCCATCGCTATTACACTCGCTTAAACGGAAAACTCCATGCCCCAAGATGTAAAACTGATTGCACTCGATATTGACGGCACCTTACTTGTGCCGGGCGTAGCACCGGATGCCTTACCGGAGGAAGGAATCGTAGAAGCGGTTGCAGCGCTGCGGGCAAAAGGCGTTATTGTCATGCTGGCCACTGGCCGTATGTATCCAGGTACAGCGCCGATTGCTAATCACCTTGGTCTTGACGAAGTCATTATCTGCCAACAAGGCGCTTCTATTCATGAACCCGACGGCAGCTTACGACTCGGTTACACCATAGATCAGGACATTGCCATAGAACTTTATGAGTTCGCCATGGCGCACGAGTACAGCCTGTCCTGGTTCGATCACGAACGCTACCTGGTGACCAGCAGGACGCTGGCCTCTGAATATTTTGCCGCCGTCTCTGGCGTTGAAGTAGAGCTGCATCCTAGACCCATCGAATCCGGCATTAAGGCAACGGGCATTGATATCATCAGCAACGAAAAAGTCTCTGCTGATGTTCATCGCCAGTTAGCGGCAAGATATGGCAACAGAGTCGCGTTACTCGACTTCACCACAGTGACCGCAGTACACGAACCCCGCGCCAGTAAAGGGAACGCCCTGGCAATGGTTGCCAATGAATTGGGCGTAGAGCAATCTGAGGTACTTGCCATTGGCGATGGCCTCAACGATGTCTCCATGTTGTCATGGGCAGGCCACAGCGCCACCCCCGCGCATGGTGATGCTTTTGCGAAAGACGCTGCGAAGGAAATTCTTGAGGGCGAAGGGGTTAGCGGCGTGGTGTCGCGGCTTTTGGCGGTGTTGTGATGGGATCGACCTCAAGTCAAAAGGACTTGAAGTAAAAAAAGCCTGAAGTAAAAAAGGCCTCAAGTAAAAAAGGCCTGAAGTAAAAAGTACACAGTGCGGAAACGCGACTGCCAACCGGCAGACTAACGCTAAACAGGAGCGGTAGCTTACTGCCAGTTTCTTGATAATGTACTTACAATCAAAGAGCCCCTGCATGAGGTAAAGCGCCATGAGATATACCCTATTGCTACTCGCTAGCATCGTGTCACTGCCACTATGCGCCGCCGAACAAGATGTAACCTGGCCCGCTTACGGCGGTGGCCCAGGCGGCGGGCACTATTCTGAAGCAAAGCAGATTACGCCAGCAAATGTA
>JABIVN010000062.1 GCA_018667205.1 Gammaproteobacteria bacterium
CATACACAACGCCATAAGATCACCGCTGTACCCTAGTGAAGTGCCCTGCCGGGCAGCGACCTAGGCCGGCCGTCGTGCTACTCCTGGTTTTCGTGCTACTTTCGGTTTCGTGCTACTTCCGGTTTTCGTGCTACTAGGATCGCCCGGGTGGGTGCGGGGTAGCCTTCTACGGTTTTGGTTTTATCCGTGGGGTCCAGATAGTCCGCGAGTGACTGGAATTGCATCCACCTGGTTGCACGTTGTTCTTCTAAACTGGTGACATTGACATCAACTGTTTTGACGTCGATAACCCCCGCCCGCCGCAGCATCAGTTCCAGCATTGACGTTGATGGGATAAACCAGACATTCGCCATCTTTGCATAGCGGTCCTGCGGAATTAGCAGTGTGTTTTGATCACCTTCTACAACCAGGGTTTCCAGTACAAGTTCGCCGCCAGGCTTTGTAAAACTGAGTAGTTCCTTTAGATGATCTATGGGGGATCTTCGGTGATACAGCACGCCGAGTGAGAAAACAGTATCAAACCCACCGAACTGAGGTAGGTGTTCACTTCGCAACGGCAACAGATAGGCACGGTTTGGGTGACTCAGCTTTTGAAGCAGGTTGAACTGGTAATTGAATAAAATGGTAGGGTCGATTCCAAGGGCTAGGTCTGCGCCTGCGCCGAGCATTCGAAATAGGTGGTAGCCATTGCCACACCCAATATCCAAGACCTGTTTTCCCTTAAGAGGTTCGATATTGCTGCTGATCCGTTGCCATTTCCAGTCACTACGCCATTCTGTGTCAATCTGGGTTTTACCGACCTTAAGGGGGCCTTTTCGCCATGGCAGGAACATTGACAGGACTTCCTCAAAGTCCGCGTTCGGATCGCCGACACTAACAGTGTCTGAGTCAAACTGGCTGGCTCTGGTGTTGGATTGAATCGTGGCGAGTGCTGCATCCCATTCCTCAGCGCGGCCGTGAAGTCGGGTCTCGGTCGATAGGGCCGCACGCAAGGGGTCGTGAAACGGTGCTAGAAAAGTGTCGACCGTTTCATTCATGAAACGGTCTATTTCAGCGCGCATTTAGGGTTACTTCTATTCGTTCACTAAGCATGTCGTGAGCGTCAAAAGACAACAAGATCGCCTTGGCCAGCCAGTTCTTAGTGACGGCATGTCCTAGACGATAGCAATAGGTAAATGCCACAAAATTGGCGAAGAGCCGCTTGTGCGGTAGGCTAAACATCATCCTGCAGAGTCCTTTATTCATTGCTGGCAAGGTATTCGCATATTACTTGATGCCAAGGAAGGTGGAGAAGTTAAGGCAACGCATGCATTGCTCGACGACTGAAAAACCTGCATCCCGCATTCTCTGCCTGTGTTGCTCTTCGGTATTAGGAATCAGCACGTTTTCCAGCGCGGCCCGCTTTTGTGATATTTCGAGATCGCTATAGCCATGTTGTTTTTTAAAGTCATGATGAAGTTCCGTCATCAGCGTCTGCTCGGAAGCGTCTTCAAATTTCACTTTTTCGGCCAATAGCAGGATACCGCCGTCGTTAAGACCTTCGCAAACTCGTGCAAGAATCTCTCTTCGTTCCTCGTCCGGCACAAACTGAAGCGTGAAGTTAAGAATCACGATCGACGCGTTGTCGATTTTTGTTTCCCGCAGATCTTCGAGCAAAATCTCATAGGTCGCAGCGGAATGATCCCTGCTAAGATTGGCTGTGCATCTTGATACCATGGCTTCTGAGTTATCGACCCCGATCACATGGCAATCATCTGGAAGGTGTCGCCTGAGTTGCAAGGTCGATGCACCCAGTGAGCAACCGAGATCATAGGCTTGGGTACCCGGCTGACCATACTTTTCGGCCAGCACCTCAATTAGTTGCAATACAAGCCCGTAGCCGGGAACACTGCGTTCTATCATGTCCTGAAAAACGTCCGCCACCGACTGGTCGAACCGGAGAGCTTCGATCGAAGGCATGGGCTTGGAGTAAACCTCGTCCTTTGGATGTGCCATTGTTCAGACCTGCCTGCGGAGGGCCGCAAAGATTATCATAAACGGCGATAGACTTGCGCCAATGCTGGTGATGGATTTAGACGAATTAAACTGGTTTCGCTAACCTCTGGTGTTAGAAAATTAAACCAAAGCGGCAATCTTCGGCTTATACGAATTAATAGTGCTGGGGTACTGATGATTCGTGCACCCGGCAAGGGCCTTTTTAGCGATTAATCGACCTACTAGTCTGTCCACCAGTCGGTAGGGTATGGTTTTTCTGATTCGCGTTTTATCGGCGTGTCGGTTAGCCTGAGAGGATGAAAAGGAAATTAAAAATTCTTCACACCTCGGATATTCACCTTGATAATAATATAGGCCTTGGTGCGGATGCCAGTCCGGGTCAAAAGGGTTTTACGGCGGTTATTGATGAAGCCATCAAGCATGATGTAGACATTTTTTTGTTGGCTGGCGACTTGTTTGACCACAACAGGGTCAAGCAGCCCTGTCTGGACTTTACCACCGAGCAACTCGCCCGACTTAAATGTCCGGTAGTGATGATCACCGGTAACCACGACTGCATGGCAGACTATTCGGTGTATCACCGTTATGATCCGCGAGATGCCGGCGTACATGTTACTTTCCTTCAGGAAGAGTCAGGGTCGGTATGCAGGCTCGAAGACTATGGCGTCACGATCTGGGGACGGGGAATTGTTGATCATCATCCAGGCCATAAACCCTTAGAGAGTGTGCCACGACATGAGCATGAAGGCTGGTATCTGGGGATGACTCACGGCTACTATGTTGACCGCGGTGCTGAGATGTTTTCATCGCTAATTACACCGAGTGAAATAGAACGGAGCCAGTTCGACTACCTAGCGCTGGGGCATGTTCATGTGTTTTCAATTATGCAACACGGTAAAACGATCGCGGCCTATCCAGGATCGCCGAACCTTGGTCAGGGAGCGAAAGAAATGTCCGTTGCGTTAGTTGACCTAGACCCGATGCAGGGTGTCACCGTCGAGAAAATATCGTTGTTACCAGGGGCGGCGTGACGCCGCCCAGTCAAAGGGGGTTGTTCCTGAAGCTGTAAGCTGCATGATCTTTGCCCTTGGCGCTGGTTCGTCAAGGTACAGAAATCCGATTGTCCCGAACTGCAATGACAGGTTGTGGGGGTAGGTGGGTGATCCGGGATTGATGCACAGGGTATTGTCGATCAGGTCGATTTGTTCGACGTGGGTATCGCCATAAACCAGTACGTCTAACAGAGTATCGGGAAACATCCGATCTTTCCATTTCCGTACGGTCAGGCTGGGTGGAATTTCAGGCATTGGAATATAGTGGGTAAGGCCAATATTGAATCCCTGTAGGCTAATCGTCCACGTTTCCCTTACCCGGTTGTCATGG
>JABIVN010000580.1 GCA_018667205.1 Gammaproteobacteria bacterium
CTGCCATGATCACCGTGGATACATATGGCTCAACGACCAGACCTTTACCAAACTCTTCCATCATAATCATTGTCTCGACGGCAGTGCCACCGAAGCCACCTGACTCCTCTGTAAAAGGAAGCGCGAGCCAACCCAACTCAGCAAAACTTGCCCAATTCTCACGACTGAAGCCTTCTTCAGTCTTTAATAACTTTTGTCGAGCATCGAAAGTGTAACTATTCTGGATATATCGCTGGATACTATCCTGCAAAAGACCCTGCTCCTCTGAAAAAGAGAAATCCATACAAACAAACTCCTGAGATTGAACGCGCTGCGCCGGTGCAGATGCACCTGTAGAGCAGGGATAATAGGGTTTGTAACCCCTGTTTTCAAGGACACCGACGGAGGAATGAATTGACGCGGGCTGACTCTGTTCCTTATGCTGGGCCCATCTATCAATTCAGGTAAGGAAACATCCATGGCAGATCCAACTATTGCGCAAAAATCGCCCTACGGCGTAGACGTCGAGGAAGGAAAAACATACTTCTGGTGCTCCTGTGGCAAGAGCACAAACCAACCGCTCTGCGACGGGTCTCATCAGGATACTGAATTCCTGCCGATGAAATTCAAAGCGACGGAATCGAAAAAGGTGTTTTTCTGTGGCTGCAAGATGACCGCAGGTAAACCCATGTGCGACGGCTCCCATACTGGCCTGTAACGGCGGAGTATCTTACTGAAGGGCTCTTTATCAAGGGCTCTTTATCTAGAGCTCTGTCGACAAAGACGCTGAAGAGAAAACAGTTAACTAAACGGTTCCTATCCAAGCGAGGGGAATGCTGACGATTACCCTCGCGCCGCCCAAGTCTGAATCCCTAATCACGATCTGTCCATTGTAACGGTCTACGATCTCTGCGACGATCGCCAGTCCGATGCCCTGCCCTGCTTCCCTGCTATCCAGACGCAATCCACGTTCAAGGACCCGCGCTCTGTCGGACGCCGGAATGCCGGGACCATTGTCTTCCACCGTCAGTTGCACGCTGTCTTTAACAACCACAGCAATGATCTTTACCCTTCCCGAACCGTATTTACAGGCATTGTCCAGCAAGTTCCCCAACAACTCCATAAGGTCACGCTCATCACCGGGGAAGTCCGCTAGTGAAACTTGCTTCAAGAAATCGATGTTCTTTTCCTGGTATACCTTCTTTATCGTCGTGACCAGCTTGTCGATAACCGGCCCCACTGGGGTCAAGTTTCGGAACAGTTTGCTAGAACTCGACACCGCCCGCTCTAGCTGGTACGAGACGATATCGGTCATACGGGTCACCTGCTGGTCCATTGCCGCAGCGACTTGTTTAACGGTTTGGTCGGGCTTTTCGGCTTCAGCCTTTAGAATCGCCAGCGGCGTCTTCAGGCTGTGTGCAAGGTCCGCAAGCGCGGTTCGATAACGCTCTCGCTGCGCTCGCTCTTCTGATAAGAGCAGGTTAAGGCTGCGGGTGACACCATTTATCTCGGTTGGATACTGACCAACCAGATATTCCTGCCGGCCTTCTTCAATCGCTTTAAGGTCATGCTCCAGGCCCGCGATGGGCAGCAGTCCCCAATACATGATTGCCGCCTGCAGCACGACCAACACAACAACCGCAGCAATAAGCCATCCCCAGAGGCTTTCTCTAAAGGTCGCCACTTCATTGCTGTAGGACGTAAAGTCCTGCAGAACGACATAAAAAAAACGAGCGTCACCTAAAGCACTCTCCCAGATGACCGGGTAGGTCAGGTAAAAAAGCGGGCCACGACCCGCCGCGGCAGGCAATTCACTGAATGTCACAACACCCGCCGTGTCTTGCGCTAATAGGAGGGCTTTCTCAGCATCACCCAGATCAAGATCCAACGCCGATCCACTGCGCCATACTTCATTACCGCCCCCTGTAAAAACGAATCCAAACAGACCAGAACCCATGGTATTAAAATCAGGTTCCTGCAGTTCTGTTGGCAGATACAGATCAACCGCACCGCCCTGATCATCTTCGACACTGGCGGCAATCAAGGCGTAACTATGTAACTGGAGCCTTTCAGAAACGGCCTGCCCGGCGCTCTGGCGGAAGGCATTATCGACGACACCCCCAAGGACCCCCAGGAACACCATAAGAACCAAGGTCGCGGAGCACAGCATTCGTAAACGTAACGAGCCTCTCACGACACTAGCGCCCAAGTTCATTCAGCCAGTCCGAACCGATACCCCTGTCCACGCACTGTTTCGATCGGCCTGAGTTCATTGTCCGGATCGAGTTTTCTACGAAGTCGACCTACGAAGACTTCGATAACATTACTATCCCGATCAAAATCCTGATAATAAAGATGCTCCGTCAGCGCTGTCTTGGAGACAACATGACCGGGCCGCATCATAAGGTACTCCAACAAATTAAACTCAAAGGCGGTCAATTCCACGGCAGCACCGTTAACCCTTACGCTCTTTGCTTTGGTATCAAGACTTACAGGCCCAATGTTTATGTCTCGGGTGATCGACCCCGATGCACGACGAATGAGCGCCTCAATTCTTGCCAGTAATTCTTGAACATGGAACGGTTTAACCAGATAGTCGTCAGCACCCGCCGATAGCCCTTCTACTTTGTCTTGCCAGTCTGCGCGGGCTGTAAGTATCAATACCGGGTAATCCTTTCCCCGCTCTCTCAGACGACTGATGACTTCCATGCCATTTAGCTTTGGGAGTCCAAGGTCAATTATCGCTAAGTCATAATGACCCGCTTCCCCCAGCGCCAGGGCCTGGGCACCGTCAGCAGCAGAATCCACTGAGTATCGATGCCGATCAAGCACCTCGACCAGTTGATCCCTGAGGGCTTCTTCATCTTCAGCTAGTAATATGTGTCGTGACATTCTTATCTCACTCAAATACTTCGCCGGAGTTACCGTCGACAAAAACAGATTTCACCACGCCATCCGCAGATAGGGTTCTGACTCGATAAACCGCCGGGCCTTGATCGTCCAGCAGAGAAACACCCAAAATTCTCGAAGAGGAATAGCGCTTTTTGACCAATGATGCAGCGCGTTTGTTAGAGATGGATGAACGATTACCCCGTACCAGTTGATTTGGCGCCAGACCCTGAGCCTCTGCCGGTCTTCTAACATCTTTTCCCCCATAGCCATCGGCCAGTGAATCCGATATCGCGATTGGACCCATGATGAACAGCAGTAAAATAAAAAATTGAGATGGCGTTCTCATAACCTTTTCTATCTCGTTCCTTTGTCGTTTACCTGAATGATTAGGATATCGCAGTTGATAGCTCAGTATCTTAGCTACCGCAGACTGAATAGCGACTGAATAGCGACTGAATAGCGACTGAATAGCCGTTGAATTAGTTAACCTGCACATGCTCAATCGAATGATGCTCATCTAAAGAAACGACCACACTGGCTCGACCTGCCATTTCCAGGAGCATCCAGCGAGTAATCCGCTCATAGTAAGCAACGAACTGCCTGATCTCTATTTCGGTCATCATTTTGCTACCACCCCCGCGGCTTGCCAGTTCACGCTCCTGCTGAAAGCGCCAGCGTACTATCGCGTCAATTGATGGCGCCATAAAAAAGACCTGCGCACTGGCTCGAAACACTGACTGGTATTGAGAAAGTTGTTCGTTTACATACCGGCGCCAAACCCCATCCGGGTCATGGGTCCTCTCAAGATTATTGACAGGGTTCATCAACCTTTCTTGTGGTTCGGGAACAGCGCCCCAACACCAGCCTTCGCACAGGATAACCGTCGCTGGTTCAGCTTTTTGCCACCGGGCACTTCGGTCATCCTCGCCTTTGTCGAAAACAGGCATTTCAACCGACCTCCCCTGAAAAAGATCAGCCAACAGTTTCTCCATCAGCACTAGATCATGGGTACCCGGCACACCCCGAACGCCCAGCAATGGATGAAAATCTGCGGCGACCTGCTGTCGTTTTCCCAGCGGCAAGTAAAAGTCATCAAGGGAAAGGGTGGTGGTACTCGTGCTGAAACAGTCTTGAAGTACTGACGACAACAGTCGACTCACCGTACTTTTACCGGTTCCCTGTGCACCGGCAATGGAAACAACTATTGTTTTATGCCTTGATTCGTTCGCAAGTCTTGCGATGTTCGCTGCCAGGTACGCGACCAGGCAAAAAACCGCATCATTGCTCAGTACACCCGCGAGCTTATCAAACGTGGGTCGATAAGACGCCAGCTCTGCAGGCAATTGATGAGTGTAATCAGGAAATTTCACGGGCAAAAGGCGGCAAAGAATTAAGAATGACTTTGCCGTAGGCCTTCGATACCACACGACGATCCAGTATCGTCACGGTGCCTCCATCGGTTTCAGTTCTGAGTAACCGCCCTGCAGCCTGGACTACCTTGATTGCTGCGTTCGGCAGCATCACTTCGTAAAACGAATTGCCACCTTTCTCCTCGATCCACTCTGACAGCGTTGCATCTACGGGGTCATCAGGTACCGAGAACGGAATCTTTGCAATCACGACATGACGGCAATAATCTCCGGGTAAGTCTACTCCTTCGGAAAAACTGGCTAGGCCAAAAATGCAGCTTGCGTTACCGCGGTCAATAGCGTCCCGATGGCGACTAAGGATTTCCATTTTGGATAGTTCGCCCTGCATCAGGATTCGCTCACGAAACGCTTCATCAATATCATCAAACACCCGCAACATTTGCCGCCACGAGGTGAATAATACCAACGCACCAATATCATCCATGAGCAGGCCCGGAAGCAGCTCCGCGATCTCTTTCGTGTGCTGGTCAGCCTGCCCAGGGTCAGTGCGCATCTTTGGCACCGAAAGAACCGCCTGTTCCTGATATCGAAACGGACTGGCAAGGCTGGTGAACACCGTCTCTGGCGGAATACCCGATTTGGCCTGAAAACTGGAGAAATCCCTGGCAACAGACAAGGTTGCCGACGTCAGTACCGCACCAGCGCAACGTGACCAAAGCCTCTCAAACAGTTCATCTGCCACCGAAACAGGATGACACGACAGTTGAATTTCCATACCTTCCGCCGGGCTCTGGGACGAAAACCCAATCCACCTCGCATAGGGAGGAGAATGCTCCGCCACGGAAAAGTTATGCCAGAGCTCTGCCGCTGCAGACAAGCGCGTTGCAATCGAACCTACCAGCGACAACCAATATTCAACGCTCTCCCGCTGGGCAGCAGAAACGTCTTCGAGGGTACTTTCGATGAGTGGTAACACGCGGTCTACCAGGTCGTCCAACCTTTCGAAACTGTTCGCCAGGCCCTTCGAGACGTCGGAAATATCATTGCTGACCCGACCCCGAGGAAATCGATACTGCCAGCCGTCATCTTGTTCCTCTGCATCAACTTTAAGTATCTGCAGCACTTGCGCGGCATCATCCAGCCTCTGGCTTGCCTGCTCTACGATCGAATCAACATCGTTAATGAGCCCTGGATGAATAGCGGGCACTTCAGCGCTAGCGAGTTTCAAGCTGGTGGGGATTTGTTGTAACCAGGTTTTTGTCGAATAAAGCGCCAAGAAATGAGAAAAATGATTGCCAGCCTTTTCAGGCAGGTGATGACCCTCATCGAAGATGTAAATCGTATCTTCCGGGTCAGGCAGCACTGCACCTCCGCCCATCATCAGATCAGACAGCACCAGGTCCTGGTTAGTCACAATGCAATCTACCCGATGGATATTCTCCCGGGCTTTATAAAAATAGCAATTTTCATAATGACTGCATTGACGATGAGTACACTGGGCGTGGTCCGTCGAAACCTTCGCCCAGGTCGGATGGTTGATTTCTTCGGGCCAGCTGTCTCGTTCACCATCCCATTCCCCTTTGCCGAGCGCCGCCAGCATTGAATCAAAAATAACGGCGTCGACCTGGTCGCTATCGCCATCCGCTTGTTCAAAAAACGAAAAGGCCTGATTCACCTGGTTACTTCCCTGCAACGCGAGATCAAGGCGGGACAAACAAAGGTAACGCCGTCGGCCCTTC
>JABIVN010000581.1 GCA_018667205.1 Gammaproteobacteria bacterium
CCGGCAACCAGGATAGTGGCGTCGGCCATCACGTAGGTCGCTAAACCAATCATCATAAAAGATGCTAGAGTCTGAATGTCGCGGGAACCACCGGTTGTCAGAAAAATCGCAACCAGAGGCTCTCGCCCCAGATAAAACGACAGTGCCAACACGCCGGAGTAACCCAGGCCAAGCATAAAGCTGATCCGAACGACCTGGTTCATGAGCGTCGTATCACCGGCACCGATGTATCGGCCGATCAGGCTGATAATCGCGACGTTTAGACCGATCATCGGTACATAAGCAACGATATCCCAGTTGAACACGATTGCCGCAGACGCAGACTCCGCGATACCGTACGACTGAAACATCAGTAAAAACAGATTAAATGCAGCAACGTTTAGAAACATTTCAATACCCGACGGGAATCCGAGTCTTACAAATCGGCGCAGGATCCCCCTGTCTAGGTGAAAGGATTCATTAACCCTAAACCTAGCGGCGTGATGCGGTTCAAGATAGAAGTAGCAAAAGATCAACAGGCTGATTAATGTGCTGATGACCGTGGCATAGGCAGCACCGGCAATCCCCAGTGCCGGTACGTCGCCGTAGCCGAAGATCAGTACCCAGGTAAGTGGGATATTAATCACAACCCCGGCGGTGTCGGCAATCATAACGATGTAGGTTCGACCGATCCCTGAAAAGTACGATGCGATCACTGTCTTGGCCAGACTGAAGCTTGCGCCCCAGATAAGGATAATAAAGTACTGCTGCGCAAGTGCCGCCTGCTCGGGGGCATGCCCCATGAACTCAAATGAACCCAGGCTAAGGTAGCCAATAGCAACGAGTAAAGGCGCAAAAAAAAGGGTTAGGAGTAGCCCCTGGGTCACAACACGACTGCACTTGTTTAGCTGTGCCTGACCAAAATATTGTGCGGTCAGCGCGTTGCCGTAGGACAGGACGCCAATAAACAGCGACATGCAAAAAAACGATGCTACTCCACCGCCCAATGATGCGCCCATATGTGTTGGGCTAACCAACGACATAAAGTAACGATCAGTAAAGATCATGACTGCGAACGCGCCCTGTGAGATGACCATAGGGTAAGCGAGGGTGAGTAGTTCTTTTAGTGTGGTGCGATTCATTAAGGGTGCTCAGATTAGCTTGGTTCTGTCGGCTGGTATGCTGTGATGCCCTAAAGCGTCCTTTACCGTTCTTCAATTAATCGGAGCCAGCGGCGTGGCCAGTGTCGTGGCCAGTGGCGTGGCCACTATGCCTGCCTTGAAGTTGTATTCTGGTACCAGTGGCAGTCCAACTGATTTAACCTGTTTGTTATCACGCACCGATCACACTAACTGTCGCCCGATGCGACGCCAGCAGGAATGGGTATGGCCCCTAAACCTGAGTCGTAGAACATTCTGGGTGGCGCTAGATGGTTGGTATCAACCATCGCGTGACAAAACATAGATCATTTCAGTTGTTAGTGATTTCTAGAAGGGTAGTTTACGCACTACAATGGCCCGAGGGTAATTGCATCGTCAAAATAGCGGCGTAAAGGCAATGTGGGTATCGTTCTAAAGCCATCATTTAAAGCAGGAAGTTAGGATGCATGAAGAGACTATTTTGGGCACAATTTCTATTGTCATTGGTTTGATCTTTGCTGCGTCTATCTCGGCGATATTCGTTAAGAAAGCTCGCCTCCCGTATACCATTGGGCTTTTAATCGTGGGTATCGGGATCGGTTATTTGTCATCCAGGGTAGATATGCTGGCACCTTTGCGCGAGGTGCAACTGACGCCGGACATTATCCTTTTTTTGATTTTACCGACATTACTGTTCGAAGCGTCGATCAATATCGACTCGAGGCTACTGTCGCGTAATCTGGTGCCGATACTGTTGCTCGCGACCGTAGGTCTTTTGATATCCACGGTCATCGTTGGTTTCGGTATCAGTGCCGTAACGCCGCTTACGCTTGGCGCAGCGTTGGTGTTCGGGGCTTTGATCTCGGCAACCGACCCGGTCGCTGTAATCGCCCTATTTAAGGAGCTCGGTGTCCCCAAGAGACTGAGCACCTTGGTGGATGGAGAGAGCCTGTTCAACGATGCCACGGCGATTGTCGTCTTTAACATTCTTATTGTCATCATCACAACGGGCACTGCCTTCAGTGCTTCGGTGGTGATCAGCGGGGTCGGTCAATTTCTGTTGGTGTTCATAGGGGGATTGCTGGCTGGGGTTACGCTCGGTGCGGCAATGCTGTGGATTATCGCACTGGAGCGCAGCGATCATATGGTTCAGGCGGCCCTCACCTCGGTGCTAGCCTACCTTGCTTTCATCGTTGCTGAGCACCTCCTCGAAGTCTCTGGCGTAATGGCGGTTGTGGCAGCGGGAATACTGACTAGTTGGGCCGGCATGCGCGTTTTCGATGATTCAATGCGGCGGTATCTGACGGAATTCTGGGAATTGATGGCTTTCCTCGCCAACAGCATGATCTTTCTCTTAATGGGGCTTACGGAATACCACCTCTTTGCAGACCTGGGACGCTACAACGACACGTTGGGCTATATTCTGATCGGTTTCATGCTCACTATTATTGCCCGCTTTCTGGTGGTGTATGGGCTGACTCCGCTAGCCAACAGGCTTGCGCCAAAGGCTCGGGTGGAGCGTGATGATAAGGCGGTGATCTTCTGGGGAGGATTGCGCGGTGCCATTCCACTTGCGTTGGCACTTGGTTTGCCCGCTGATTTTGAACACCGGATCATGATTATCGACCTGACGCTTGGTGTGGTGCTGATGTCGTTATTGATCCAAGGGATCAGCGTCAGTTGGTTACTGCGCAAACTTGGTCTGATTGAAGTTGCGGTAAAAAGCTGATTCGAACAACCAGCATGCGTTCAGGCAGCAAACACTTGCCCCTTGCCGGGCGCCATGCGGTGTCCGTGCAAGTGGTGCAGGTCAAGAATGTCAGGTCGAGAAGTTGGATTCTAAACTGAAGTCACTGTTTTAGCCCTAAAAGAGACTCAAAGTCTGAGTTGTCAGGAGACTTCGCGGCATTAAGATATGAAGCAACCTTTACGAGAACGCCGTTAATCCATACTATCTCCCTGTAAAATTGTTCGTAACCCCATTAGTTTATTAGGTATCCCATTGTCTGAAGCGTCGCATCCCCTAATTAGTGAACAAGTAAAGCGTTACACGCTTGGCGTTTTGGTCGTCGTTTACACCTTTAACTTTATTGATCGACAAATACTCTCGATCCTGATCGAACCGATAAAAGCAGATTTAGGCATATCCGATTTCGGCATGGGGCTGTTGTCAGGGACTGCCTTCGCAATTTTCTATGCGACGTTAGGAATGCCCCTGGCACTTGTTGCAGACCGGTGGAACAGACGCAACCTTATCGGCTTGTCGTTGGCCGTTTGGAGCGGTATGACCGCTTTATCAGGTCTTGCGATGAACTTCTGGCAGCTGGCGATCGCGCGCATTGGCGTGGGTATAGGGGAGGCCGGATGCAGTCCGTCTGCTCACTCAATGCTCGCGGACCTTTATCCAGCTAAAGAGCGAGCGACAGCGCTGAGTATCTATGCCCTGGGGATTCCAATCGGCATCATGTTTGGTATGTTTGCCGGTGGTGCCATTGCCGACGCGTTTGGCTGGCGCATTGCATTTTTCGTCGTTGGTATACCGGGTCTGCTGCTCTCATTTGTGGTGTTCCTGACAGTAAAGGAACCACCCCGTGGGCATGCGGATGGTCTGCAAACCAACTCAACGGAAAAAAACCCGACAATTGTAGAAGTGGCGCGGTACCTGGTTACCCGTCGTTCGTTTTTACACTTGGCTGCGGGTGGAGGCTTAACGGCCTTTGTTGGCTACGGTCTTGTTACCTGGGCGCCTACGTTTTTCGTTCGCAGTTACGGTATGAGCCTCACCGAAGCAGGTTTCTGGTTAGGCCTGGTGCTTGGAATTCCCGGGGGGATCGGTATTGTTGCTGGCGGATGGCTTTCAGACCGCTTTGGTGCAAAGGATACGCGGTGGTATTTGTGGGTTGTCACAGTTGCTTTACTCGTGGCCGTCCCCTGCAGTGCTGCCGCATTTATGGTTGATGCCTGGTGGCTTGCGCTGCTGTTACTTAGCTTTCCAATTATGCTAGGTAACTTCTACCAGGGCACAACCTTCGCTCAAGTTCAGGGTCTTGCCCCGGTTCGAATGCGAGCTGTCGCCGCGGCGGTGTTGTTGTTTGTGCTGAACTTTATCGGTTTTGTATTTGGCCCGCCGGCTGTTGGGCTTCTCTCTGACATGCTTGCTGGCACTTTTAGTGACGACGCGCTGCGCTACAGTCTTTTTACCTGGGGTTTTGTGAATCTTTGGGCGGCTTTCCATTACTGGCGGGCTGGGTATTACCTTGCCGGTGATCTAGCCCGCGTGGGAGGCAAGTAACAAAAAAAGGTTGGTGTTGGTGGCTAGCGCCAAAGTTTTGTCTTCCGTCAGTATCGACTGATAGAAGTTCTGTTAGGCTCTCTGGTAGATAAAACGCTGTGATTTCCTGCGCCTCGACATTTGTTGCTACTGCGCATGCTGGTTTTGTTGGGTGAGGTGGCCCCCTTTATTAAACAGGTTTTCCCATTATATAAGTGGATTGACGGTCCTTCAGTTATGCTGCCAGCAATTGTGGCAATGATTCAAAATAGACTTTTCCGGCGTTTTTTCAGTGAGACTAGAATGAGGTCTTCGGTTGTTGTAGAACCGGAAGTATCGGTCTAATCTTTGCCTGGTTTCTGCTACAGAATCGTAAGCATACAAATAGACTTCTTTATATTTCACGGATCGCCAGAGACGTTCAACAAACACGTCGTCCGGCAGGCGCCTTTGCCATCCATGCTGATCTTTATGTCGTTATTCTTTAGCAGCCCGGTAAAGGCTTCAGACGGGAATTGACTTCCCTGATCCGTGTTAATCATGTCAGGCTTCCCATATTTCTCGATAGCATCCTTAACAGCAGCGATGCAAAAGTGTGCATCAAGAGTCACCGATAAACGCCAGGACAGCACGCGGCGCGTATGCCGAGCAACCGCGTCAGCAAGGCATATAAAGCCCTTTGCCGTCGGCAAATAGCAAATATCTATAGCCCAAACCTGATTGTGCTTACTGCCCATTGTAGCCTTAGTGCACTCTGTTGTAATTTGCAAAACTATTCGCATAACGCGTCGCATGCTTCGCCCTTTGATGGGCTTTATGAAAGGGAGTTTGCTGCTGGCCTATTATTGATGTGGGAATAAATCGCGCATGCTCTTTCCTGAAAACCGCATAAGCGGCAAGGTTAGGATGCTGTCTGCGCGTCGACCAGAGGCTATTGATACGCCGGGTTGTCGAGCTTAGGTAACCTTTTTTACGAAGGGGTTATATCCGTCGTTTCAAGCATCGATTTATACCCGTTCCCCTAGAAAACACGGCCTTTGTGTTCACAAAGGCATCACGTTTGTCCGCAGTTATTTACATTAAAAGGCCTAAAGTGTTCTTCAGGCCCAGTGCCGTGGTGTAACTAACCCGTCGATTGAGTACCGCATTTATTGCTTTTGACTCAGCGAGAAAGTGGCGGGGTGGGTTTATAGCGATTAGCGCGGAAAGTTCCTAAGAAAGTCCCGAGGACGACCGCTAAATAAAAGTGGTAGCAAGCCGTGATCTGCCATTGTGGCACGGACATTGCTCATAAGTTATCGAGTTTTGATTTTTTGACAGCGAACAGCGTTAGAACACAGCGCTAGAACATTGAATTTAACAATGCAGGATTAGGGAAATCACCATGCAAACGAAACTGAAGATTGCTGCTTTTTTCAACCACGTGGGTGGGGATGTGCAACAGAACACGCGCAACCGCTTGCTTGATTTGATCGCTGTACCCTTTCGGGTAATAAGTATCATTTCAATACTGGGTCTGGCTTCTTGTGGCGGTGGGGGTGGCAGTGATGGCGATAGTAGCGCTGCACCGTCAGGGTTAGCTGACCGTGAGCGCGTCGTGATGGACGCCGATAGTAATGCCCTTAGTTTCTCTATTGTTTCGGGTGACGATCAATCCCTAACGATCGCTAACCGGGCCCCTGTTCTCACTGGTTTGGTAGCAGTGCCTGTGCTGGAAGGGTCCTTCAAAGTGGCATCCCTGAAGGGCGCAGACCCGGATGGTAATGCGCTCAGTTTTTCGATTCTTTCTGGCGATGACCAATCCCTTTTTAGTCTTACGCCCTCTGGCGACTTGTCCTTTGATGTCGCACCAGACTTTGAGGCGCCAACTGACGCTGACGGAGATAATGATTACTCCCTTTTGGTGCAAGCGACGGACGGAGTTTTAACCGCCAATCAATCCCTAGTCATAAACGTCACCGATGCTTTTGAAGGTCGCGTGGTTGATGCGCCTATTGCAGGTGCCGAGGTGTTTATTGATTTTAACGGTAACAACGAACAAGACGAAGGCGAGCCTAACGGTACAACGGATGCGAACGGTTATTTCAAGTTTCCGTTGTTTATCACGCCAGAAGGCGGTGTCGCTAAAATCGTATCAAGAGGTGGCACAGATGCCCAAACCGGGAAGCGGTTGCCTAATCTTGTACTGATATCAGATGTGCCAGAAGATTTGACAGAACATGCGAACGTAACAGCACTGACAACGGTACTTTACTGGGCAAGAGACGACGAGGAAACGGCAAGGGCGCTGAACGCGATGAAAGTCAGTGGCGGGGTTGAAGCACTGCACAAATCTGATGGCTGGAAGGACGCAGAGGATGGAGATGACATCGCAAGAGCCAATCAACGAGCTAATCAGCAAGTGGCTGTATTGTTTCAAACGGCGACGGTGTTAGCCGATGACGATGATGATTCTACCGACGTAGCGGTGTCTTTGACCGAGTCGGTTGCCAGGAACCTCTTCGCGAGTACGCAAACGGAAGATGATTTTGATCTGAAGTCAAGCAAGACTATCCAGAATATTCTTAGTAAAGCAACGGAGGAGGTTACGCCAACGGTTGTCTATGAGACCGATATGATTGAGGCGGTAGCGGAGTCTGTTGCAATTTTGAATCAAGTAGTGGCAGATACTGAACTTAACCCCGTGTCTACAGCGTCCAAGCAAGTCGTGGAGGCGGGACAAAATGGTATGCAGGAAGCGGTAACGTCGGTGACTAGTGGTGAAACGAGTGTTGCTGAATTTTCCCAGAAAACATCACCAGAGGAGTTATTCCAAAATGTTGAGGTGACTGAAGAAGCACCAGATAGCGATGATGATGGTTTTCCTGACGTGGTGGATTTTGATGACGATAACGATGGTGTTCTTGATACGGCAGATTCGTTTCCTAGGAATGCTGCTGAAACACTCGATACCGACGGCGATGGTACAGGTAACAATGCAGACAGTGACGACGACAACGACGGCGTTGCGGATGCGTCTGACGCATTTCCATTGGACCCAAATGAAACACTAGATACCGATACCGATGGCCTAGGTAATAATGCAGACAACGACGACGACAATGACGATTTTGCAGATGCCGCTGACGCGTTTCCATTGGATCCTACTGAAACACTAGATACCGATGCCGATGGTGTGGGCAACAACGCCGACCGTGACGATGACGGTGATGGTGTTGCAGATGTCGGTGACGCGTTTCCATTGGATAAGGATTTATTCGTCTTACCTGTTGTGGTCGGTCCAGTGACGCCAGTGACGCTGTCAGAACTCACCGTCGATGAAGCACTGTGGCGGCCTGACA
>JABIVN010000582.1 GCA_018667205.1 Gammaproteobacteria bacterium
AAGCTTTTGCTCCGTGATTATGAAGCGTGTGACGATCTCTTTCCTACTTATCACCTGCCGAAACTCATTGAGCAAGCGCAGTACAAATTTGAAACAATCATCGAGAGCTACGTGGCCGGCTAAGGAATGAATGTGGCTAGTCGGGTTGTCTGGGGCGAAGTTGTGAGCAGGTCGAGTGGCGCAACGGATCCCCGGGTTTAAGACTTAAACCCAGCCCAGGTCGCCGCGGTACCCTAGGCATTGAGGTCGGACGATGCGCGCATAGCTGGTCGTTGCCCTAGCACCTGGCTGTTAGCGTCCGTTGGCGTGAATCTGCTCCCGTAGGACCTCCATCATCAAGAGGGCCTGGATGTAACAAGACAAGGTCTCCCGGTTCGATTTGTCAGGAAACAATACCTCCGCTGTCTCGTTCTGCCTCAATATCGGGCAGCTGAGGCATTTCAGCGCCAAAGTAAGGGTGTCGCATGTCGTCGTTAACGACGGTCAGAAGAAAACCCTTTAGACAATGATGAGATGGGATCCAAGCACAAATTCCAGGCACGCTTTTTGGGGTCGCGGATCGAGATTGACCCTCATGGAAGCAAACTGGCGACCCGGAATCGGCCAGTAGGGTGGGTCTTAATGTCAGGACGCCGGACCGCAATTACCCCCTTCTTTGATAAGAAATTCATCCAAAAAATACCAGATATTCCCGGGCTCAACGAGTGAGCCAATAATGTCTGCGATAGGGGATTCGATCAGCAATTGTCTGGTCTCAAGTACATTTGGGTGTTTATGGACTGACGCGAGAAACGCCCCTGGCTTGCCGCGAAAGTACCGTGCCATGGTTTCTGGTGTCAGCATCACTCGCTGGTAGGCCATCTCGACCAGCTGCAGCCATTCCGGATGTCGTGCCTGCTTGATCAGGATTACGGCATCTTCAGAGAACCTCTGTCGGACCTCAGGGGTCACCAGTCGCTGCCAGTTGATTTCCTGGTCGGGCGTGATCTGTTGTTCACCGGGCGCCGGATGGTAATAACCTACAGTGGCCACAGACCAATGTTAATGGAGGCCGGGTTTGAACTTGAACCAGACACGGGGTTTTGCAAACTCTGTCGGGCCAAAGGGGTCACCAGTCGCTGCCAATTGATTTCCTGGTTCGGCGTGATCTGTTGTTCATCGAGCGCAGGATGGTAGTAAAGTACAGTGGCTACGGCCCAGTGTTAATGGTGGACGGATCTGGAATTGAACCAGGGATGCTGGGTTTTTCAAACTGATTGGCCTATCCTGAGAAATCGATAAGAATCAGGCGCTTTGGTGTCTAAGGGCGCCACTGTCGAATATAGCCACGGTCGAATATAGCCACGGTCGAATATAGCCACGGTCGAATATAGCCACTGTTAAATATAGCGGTCGCTTTCCTGGTCACCCAGGTGACTCAGTAAAAAGTCGACACACAGTTTAATCTTAGGAATTTGATATCGAGACTTGAGATGAAGCAGAAATATACCAATATCTCTGGATCGGTTAAGGGAAATGATGTCTTCCGTAGGTACTTCAACGACTTTCCCGCTATCCAGATACGGTTGCATTCCCCATTGAGGCATAAAAACGATGCCTTGATGTTTCAAGGCAGCACGGCTGAGAATCGTGCCGTTATTACAGATCATAGAAGGCTTTATGTCGATTTTTTCCCAGCTGTCACCGGTCATGACATACCAATCTATTAAGCCCTTTGGGCCCCGATATTGTAGGGTCTTGCAGCTTTTGAGCGTATCCAAAGAGAGTGGCGTCGCACAATCTAGCGCCGCCAGAAACTCCGGCGTTGCGACCAGTTTGAATTCATGGCCTGTCAGTCGTTTGGCGATGACTCTTTCATCCGGTGCGTAACCGCCGCGGATAGCAATATCAAACGGGTCTTTTCCCAAGGTCATCACATCGTCGCTGTAGTAAAGATCGAGCACAATATCAGGATAAGTCTGAGTGAATTTTTCAAGTATTGGCGACAATACCAGTTCACCGTAGGTCGGCATTGCAGTGATTCTAATAATACCGGAGGGGGCATCCATTCGCTGACTAACCAGGTCGTCGGCATCATCCAGGACGCGCACACCTTCTTCGATCATGCTGTAATACACAGCGCCCAACTCGGTGAGCTTTACCGCACGCGTACTGCGCTGCAGCAGTTCAATGCCAAGCATTTTTTCCAGATCTTTGATGCGCCGGGAAATACTGGACGCTGGTATGCCGAACTCTTCCGCGGCTTGGGTAAAGCTATGTAGTTCAGCGACCCGTTTAAAATAGCGAAGGGCACGTATTTTATCCACATTCAGTCCTATATGATCAACATGTGGCCAAAAAACTATAGTATTGTTGCTTTAAAGACAATACTGATAGCGAGAACAGCGTCTGTTTCGCTACCTGTCTTACCGATTATCATGCCCACGCTTAAAACGCAGTGCGTTACCAAAATAGAGATAGGGCGTGGTGTCACTGCCCAGCGGGGCACCCTAATCGCGTCAGCATGATCATCTGCGGTCAGTAGAACGTGATTCAGCGCCAGAGAGCAAGGCTGAATTCCCTCTGCAGTTGGCGCACACCATGTGTTGTGTTGGGCGAAAAAATTGAATAAAAAAGAATGCAACCTGTCGTTGTTGAGCCTGTATATCACCAAAGATTGTAATTCAGGTGACAGGGCAGGTTGGTTAGTCTCGGGTTATAAGTATGGAGTTGTCAGTATGAAGATATTTCGTTGGTTGGGGATGACCCTGTTAACCTTGGCCGTGGTGGTCTCTGTGGCGTTATTCGGCGCCAGGTTTGCTGACGGTCCAATCGAAATCGTTTCCGGTGGGCCATTTTCCAGCGGAGAAAAAATCGTAGGCGCCGAGCCTGACTGGCGCTTTCTTAACGATAAGGTCACGGTTGAATTTCAGCTGGAAAAGCCGGCCCGCTCCCGAACAACCTGGGTGGTTGAACTTGATGGCAAGGTTTATATCGCCAGTGCCTATATGACCACAAGCTGGGGTAAAATATGGAAGCAATGGCCGCTAGATGCCGAGAAAGATGGGCGGGCAATTTTGCGTGTCGATGGCAAACTATATGACCGGCAGATGATACGTATTACGGAAGGTCCAGAAGTAGCGCCCGTGTTGGAATTATTAAGCAAGAAATATAACCTGCCAAGTTCGCCTAATGCCGTTGACAACGGTTATGTCTGGTTATTTTGGTTAGCACCTCGTAAAAATGTGTGAAGTTTGTGCTCTTTTTTAATAAACACGCTGGTTTTCTATCGTTATCAACGAGTCGTTATCAACGAGTCGTTAGCGATTGTTCGGTTTAAGAACTATGAGTCAGTTTTAGCCGGTAAATATTGATTGATAGTCGATTCTCTTGCAGGCGACGGCTTTGACATTAACATGCTCGCTCGTTAAGCGAATTTTTATAACACCCATCAATAGGGATCACTTGGATCCCGTTAAACTTAAAGATTAGAGGACAGAATATTGAGCGACGAACAATCAAAGGAATTACGAACAAATATTACGAGCGCGGGGAAATTGGAGCTTTCGATCGTGTCAGTACCCATGCCGGAACCTAAAGACGGTGAAGTGCTTATTAGAGTTGAGGCAACGCCAATTAACCCTTCTGATCTTGGCTTGTTGTTGGGGCCAGCGGATATTTCTACCATGACCATTACCGGATCTGGCGACGACGCAGTGGTGAGTATGGATGTGCCCGAAGCTATGATGGCGGCAATGGCCGCAAGAGTTGACAAGCCGCTACCTGCTGGAAATGAAGGTGCCGGTGTTGTTATAGCGGCTGGTGCTGGCGCTGAAGATATGGTCGGTAAAACGATCGGTGTGGCCGGCGGAGCAATGTACTCGCAGTATCGATGCGTACCTGCAGCCAGTTGTTTAGTGATGAACGAA
>JABIVN010000583.1 GCA_018667205.1 Gammaproteobacteria bacterium
CATGTACTTTGTAAAAACAGCGCAGGTAAAACAGACATGACTCAGGTTTTTGTGTCCATGGGCTTTTTCCCGGACGATTACTTCGCTGGCACTACCAACTACATCGCAAAATTACAGGATGGAGATGGTGCTATCCCCTGGTTTGATGACGGCCCCATGGACCCATGGGATCACATTGAGTCTGCCATGGGACTGACGATTGGTGGGCACTTTGATCAGGCCAAAGCCGCTTTCCACTGGCTGAAAAACAATCAGCTGCCAAACGGTAGCTGGCTTGCCGCCTATAAAAACGGCAAAGTCGAAGATGGCACCCGGGCGGAATCAAATTTTGTTGCCTACGTTGCCACCGGCGTCTGGCACTACTACCTTGTGACCGGAGACGAATCGTTTCTTTGTGATCTATGGAATACCGTTCGATCAGCGATGGAATTTGTCCTTCGGCTTCAGGGCCCCCAGGGACAGATCTACTGGTGTGAAGACACGACGCTTGGTATTCAGGAAGACTCGCTGGTGACCGGGTGCAGCAGCATCTACAAATCACTGGAATGTGCCCTCAATATTGCAACGACACTTGAAGAAGAAGTGCCACACTGGGCAATCGCCAGATTCAGACTCGGTAACGCAATTTCACAGCACCCCGAATATTTTGACCGAACCTGGGATTCAAAAAGCCGCTTCGCGATGGACTGGTTCTACCCTGTTCTTACCGGTGTCATTAAAGGAAAAACTGCTCAGAATCATCTACAGTCTCGCTGGAATGAGTTTGTGGTAAGAGACTTGGGTTGTGTCTGCGTTAACGACGAGCCCTGGGTCACTGTCGCAGAGTCCTGCGAGCTCGTGATGTCACTGCTGACTGCAGGGCAATACCAACCAGCGGTGCAACTATTCAGCTGGCTGCATCAGTTTCGCGACGATGATGGTTCCTACTGGACAGGCTATGTTCACCGGGACGATGCTCTCTGGCCCTTGGAAAAACCAACCTGGACGGCCGGCGCTGTCTTGCTGGCAGCCGACGCGCTGTCGAATAAAACCGGCGCTGCGCACTTGTTTAGAAACGAACCCGGAGTGACCTCTTCGCGGCAAGCTTCCATGGCTAATTCCCACCCTGAATAAAGCATGTACCAGAGGGATAAACTGGCTGACCGCTTACAACACGCGGTTAAAGGCGGCGAAGTAAACCCAGTGTTTCTACCCTTTCAACCTCTTCAAACAAACCCGACGCTACTGCTAGCTTAAGTATTTCATAGGGAGCCTGGCCACCTTCCGCCGGATTCGGAAAAATATCATGAATCGCAAGGAAGCCGCCCGTCACCACATGGGAGGCCCAGCTTTGATAGTCCGCCTGCGCCGCTTCCCGGGAATGACCACCATCGATGAACACCATACCAAGCGGTGTCTGCCAATTGCGGGACGCCACCAGGGACGAGGCGACGATCGGTACGACGACATCTTCAAGCGCTGCTTTCCTCATGGTCTGCCTGAATTCCCAGAAGGTATCCATCAAACCAGCCTTACCATCGAACAGATCCTGATCGTGATATTCCTCACCAGGCTGATGTTCTTCTGAGCCTCGGTGATGATCAATTGCGTAAAGCGAAACCCCCTTCTCCCGGCAAGCCTCGCCAAGATAAACCGTTGATTTACCGCAGTAGCTGCCCACTTCCAGCGCCGGACCAAGTCCACCGGCTTCCAAAGCAAACGCGTACAGAGCGTTTCCTTCTTTAGGGTCAAGGAAGCCCTTGACCGTGTCAATATCTATCGCCAGCTTCATTATTAACTAAATGAATAGAGCGAAAAGATGGTCAAGTACACAGGAATTACCAATAGCGCGGCATAAACAAAAATGTTGTTGGCCACCGGCCATTTGACGTCACCCCCAACCGGGAATTTGTCACCAAGAACCAACCATGCACAACTGCCCAGAACAATGGACAGAATCGTGCTAAGTATTATCAAACCCATTATTCGCCTTCGCAAAAAAGAATTAAGTTTAGCATATGGCTAGGCTAGCATAGCAGTAGAGGAAAAATCGTAAGCCTGTCCCCGGGTTGAACAACCTGGCCTGATTCAACCACAGCAAGCGCATCTGCCCAAACAACAGAAGTCATGATGCCAGACCCTTGGTTTGGAAACTTAGAGAGCTTGGTTTCGCCTTCAACGTTCTGGACCTGGACGCGCAAATACTCGCGCCGGCCGCCTCCGTTGAAGGAAAAGTCTGATACCCCGGTGACACAGAAGGGTTTGTATTCTCGACACCCCTGCATCGCAAGCAGGTATTGCCTGGCGACGATATGAAACGTCACAAACGTTGACACAGGATTCCCTGGTAAACCGAAGAATGGCACCCCCTGGACTTCACCATAAGCCAGCGGTTTACCGGGTTTTATGGCGAGTTTCCACAACTCCAGCTTGCCTAGCTTTTCAACGGCGGCCTTTACATGATCCTCTTCCCCGACTGACACGCCACCACTCGTTAGAATACAGTCTGCCATTGATGCTGCTTTTAACAATGCTTGCTCCGTTGCCTCTGGGGTATCGGCAACGATCCCAAGATCAATCACCTCCATGCCCATATTTCGCAGCATCGCTGATAACGCGTACCGATTTGAATTGTAAATCTGACCCGGCGCAACCGAGTTACCCGGTTCAACCAGTTCATCGCCAGTAGACATGATTGCTATTCTAAGGGGCGTTGCCACCTCGACCTCTGCGACGCCAACAGAGGCAACCAGGCTCAACATTCTTGCCGACAACAGGTCTCCTTTGCATAGGATCAAAGAACCTGCCTCTATATCCTGCCCTTTCGACCTTACATTCTCGAACTGGTCGGGCAGCGTAAGGAGCTGTACCTGATTGCCACTCAGCGCTGTATTTTCCTGCATCACCACGGTATCTGCACCGATCGGTATTTCTGCGCCCGTAAATATTCTGGCAACAGTGCCTGGCTCTAGCCTTGACCCCACATATCCCGCAGGAATCCGGGCGGACACGCGGTAGCTGGTCCGCAGGTTCGCATCGGCGTACGCAATCGCATAACCATCCATTGCACTATTATCGGCGGGAGGAACATTAATCGGTGACTTAATATCTTTTGCCGCACAACAATTTAACGCTTTATCAATTGTTCTAAGCTCGCTTTTTACTGTCGGTTTGACCAAACCCAGTAATTGATCCACCACTTCATCAACTGGCCTTAACAACACGATCAATGACTCCCCTTTCGGATCAACTCCGCAAAATTACACGGGCGATGCGCTATGTTGAGCTGGTCTTTGAGGACCCCATTCCAGGCCGTTTTGCACGCGCCGGTAGACCCGGGCATGCAGAAAACAACCGTATTGTTTGCGATCCCCGCAAAGGCTCTGGACTGCACGGTTGATGTGCCTATCTCCTCGTAGGACAGTTGCCTAAAAAGCTCTCCAAAGCCAGTAATGTCTACATCGAACAATGGCGTAAGGGCTTCCGGGGTAGAATCACGACTGGTAAAGCCTGTTCCGCCCGTAACCAATATTACTTCAACGGTACTGTCAGCAATCCAGTTCGAAACGGTCGCCCTAAGTTGGTACATGTCATCAATAACGATCTGTCTTTGCGCCAGAAGATGGCCTTCTTCCAGCAACGAGTCACACAGGTACTGGCCAGAAGTATCGTTTTCCAGCTTACGGGTGTCAGATACTGTTAACACCCCTATTTGCAAACCGTTTGTCATTCAAAGTCTCCTTGTGCCTTGCCGCTTTTGAGTCGGGCCGACATGATACCCTGCCCTAAATCAAGAAAATAGCAGACACAAAAAGCGCAACGATCGAGGCACTGATAAGGTCCATAAAGAGGTTAACTTTTTGAAGAGACAGGTTGCCCGATCTATCTAAGACGCCTATTGACGTGGTGCTGCGCGCCGCGCCAAAAATCTTAGGGAACAAGCACGAGACGCTTCAAGTGTTTCTAACTTTGCTGGCGCCAAACTGTCAGCTAAGGCCAGCACTAACGCCGCCTTAACACTTATCGTATGGCACTCGAAAGGGCTTAACAGGTTCCACCAAACACCACCGACCATTGCGAACACACTACTAGAACAAACTACTTGAGCAGGCTACTTGACCAAAGTGATAGAACAAGGTGCTGAAGGGTAGCGCCTAACCGCTTGGTTCCAGTTTGTGCGACCCCAAAAACCGTTTCACGTTGAATCTACTCCCCCTTCCAGTTCGGGGCGCGCTTTTCCGCAAAGGCAAGGGGGCCTTCTACAAAATCAGAACCTTTAAACATATGCTGAATCTGCTCATACTTACCCTTGATCGCTGCTTCTACAGAGTCCGCATTCATACCGGCCATGGCAGCCTGCTTACTACCCCGAACAGACAGCGGAGCGCACTCAAGAATCATTCCGGCCCACTTCTTTGCACCTTCAAGCGCTTCGCCTGCTGGCACAACATCGTTCACAAAACCCAACTGCTTACCTTCTTCTGCACTAACACGCCGGCCTGTTAGCAACATTCCCATTGCCTGCTTCATGCCTATCTCTCTGGGAAGGCGATGAATGCCACCGGCCAACGCAGCCAGACCAACGCGAGGTTCAGGTAACGCAAAGATGGCATTGTCCGAGGCGACGATCAGGTCACATGCGAGAGCAATTTCGAACCCTCCGCCCATGGCTACGCCATTAACAGCCGCAATCACTGGCTTAGGGTTATTAAATCTAGAGGTCAACCCCGCGAACCCTGACGATGGCTGACCACTCATGTCACCCCCTGACGCCTGATACTTCAGGTCATTCCCAGCACTAAAAGCACGATCCCCCGCGCCCGTGATAATAGCCACCCATTGTTCAGGATCAGACTCAAAATCATCAAATATTTCAGCAAGCTCAGCATTCCCGGGGGGATGCAGAGAGTTCATAACTTCAGGTCGCTCGATAGTAATGATCGTGAGCCCACCTTCGCGGGTCACACTGCTGAAATCGCCCATAGCTTTTTCCTGAATCAAAAAAAATCAGTCTACCAGACTGTCGAACCGGGACAACTTTAGGTGAATTCTTAGCCATCGTCCCATTTCAACGACTGAAGTTCACAAAAATGGCGTTATACTGCCCCGACCTATCAATATGGAGCATCCATCATGGGACTGTTCACCAAGAAACTCGAAATCCCATCCGCTGATTTAGCGCTACCCGGCAGAGCAGATGAGCTACCGGTACCAGAACAACACTTTGTTAATGGCAGCCCAATGAAAGGCCCATTCCCAGAGGTCATGCAGACCGCAATGTTTGGTCTGGGCTGTTTTTGGGGAGCTGAACGTCGCTTCTGGGAACAGAAGGGGGTCTATGTAACGGCCGCTGGTTATTCGGGCGGAAGCACACCTAACCCCAGCTATGAGGAAGTCTGCTCTGGCATGA
>JABIVN010000584.1 GCA_018667205.1 Gammaproteobacteria bacterium
AACATAGTAGGTAACGTCTTCCTCTAATCGTCATCATCTTCTACTGCTTCAATTTCTGAAATCAGCGGATGTTGGTTTTCCTGCGCGTACTGATTGACCTGCGCAGATTTAGTTTCAGCAATGTCCCTGGGGAAAATCCCGCAAGTAGCCTTGCCTTGCGTGTGAACCGCAAGCATCACCTGGGTGGCTTTTTCCCTGTCCAGCCCAAAAAACGTTTGTAGTACTTCAACCACGAACTCCATGGGAGTGTAGTCATCATTCAGCAGCACCACCCGATAAAGGGGCGGTTTTTTTATCTTAGGCTTTGCGGGCGCTTCTAGAACCCCCGTATCCCTGCCAGGCCCAAGAGGATCTTCCTCACCGCCTGTCGCTTTTATTGTTAATGCAATCACAGTTACTCTTTATAAGGTCTAATGAAGGTTTATCAAGGTGCTCTGGTCGAATCCTGCCATTCGTTCACCTTCTGTCCTGTTCAATGGCGTGGCGCTATTCTAACCAGAATCTGCCCTCGGAGAATACTTGACTGCTGGGATATCGGCGAAAATCGTCCGATTTAACATATCCTTGGGATTGTAACGCTCTAAGTTACTGTAAACATAGAGGAAATAAGCCAACTTGACGAAGCCTTTTAATTACTTCTATATTACCACCTGTGGAATTTCTTTTAGCCGTTTTTTTCCTACACCCAGCAGATTGAAAGATAACGTTATTGAAAGACAATGTTATTGAAAGACAATGTTAATGCGTTTAATTTAGCCGGGCTGACGTTATGGCGATTGCGAACAGCAACGAGGTTAACACCGTGCCTACGGGAAGAGTTAAGTGGTTCAACAATGCCAAGGGATTCGGTTTCATACTCCCTGAAGATGAAAGTGAAGACTATTTTGTTCACTACTCATCGATTATTATGGATGGTTACAAGACATTAAAAGCAGGGCAGACCGTCAGCTTTGAAATGATTGATGGGCCAAAAGGAATACATGCGACCGCTGTCAGCCTGATCGACCAGGAAATTGATAACTGACAGGGAGCACCAGAACTCGACCCAGAACGGTCGCTAGCGCCCAGCAGCGTAAACGTCACTGAAACCGTAACCGTAACCGCATCAAACATCTCTTTGAGGCATCAATGTGCTCGGCAGTAATCTAATACTTTTAAACAAACCCTACGGCGTCATGAGCCAGTTTTCAGGCGACGCACCTAACCTTTCCGAATATGTTGCTGAAAAAGGTTTTTACCCTGCAGGGCGTTTGGACAAAGATTCTGAGGGACTCCTGTTACTGACAAACGACGGCAAGCTTCAAAACAGAATCAGCGATCCGCAATTCAAGATGGAAAAAACTTATTGGGCGCAGGTTGAGGGCGACATCGACACCAGCGCTATCAAGTGGCTCGTCAAAGGCGTCGATCTAAAGGACGGGTTGACCAAACCAGCTGCAGCAGCACGAATCAAGTGCCCTCTTCCCAAAAGAGTTCCGGATATACGTACTCGACAGTCTAAGCCAACCAGCTGGCTGGAGTTAACGATACGTGAAGGAAAAAATCGTCAGGTCAGAAGAATGACCGCAGCGGTTGGATTTCCCACCCTAAGATTATTTCGCCAAAGAATTGGTCCGTGGACATTGCTGGATCAGGCACCCGGGACTTTTCGAAAGGAACGTATCAACTTTTAGATATTTTCTTTAACTATTTACTTTAAATATCTGCTTTAACTACTTGTTTTAACTGGTTGTTTTAACCGTCTTTCGTCAATAGCCCTGCTAAACAGCATGCCAACGCAGCGCTTGCCAATGCGGCGATTGGCTTCAGTTTAGATTATTGCGCCTTGTCCCACGCATCAGCTGCTGTCACATCGCTTTCTCGAGTGGTTAACCACCGATCCCCTTCCTCTGTTTTTTCTTTCTTCCAGAACGTGGCACGGGTCTTCAGGTAATCCATGACAAACGAGCAGGAGGCAAAAGCGTCTCCCCGATGCTGGCTGGACATTCCGACAAACACGATTTCATCACCTGGGTAGAGGTCCCCGACGCGATGAATGACCGTGGCTGCAATAACGTCCCATCGCTCAGCGGCCTCATCAATGATCTTATCGAGTTCGCGTTCGGTCATCCCCGGGTAGTGCTCAAGATGGAGCACCTGCACCGATTCATCCTCGTTGAGATCCCGAACAGTACCGGTAAAAGTTACCACCGCGCCGACTTTTAAACTGACGGATCGAAGGTGATCATATTCTGCCCTAAGGTCGAAGGTTTCTTCCTGTACTTGAATTTTCTTTTCCATGCTACCCACCGGTTACCGGTGGGAAAAACGCCACTTCATCACCGTCGGCAACCTCAACATCCTCATTAATGATGTCATGGTTTACCGCGACACGAATGTTTTCAGCGGTCAGAATCTCAAGCCACTCAGCCGAATGTTGATCGGACAACTGTTTAATCAGGGCAGATACACTGCATGACCCGGAAATCTGCAGGTTAACTGAATCCACGCCCAGCGCTTCACGCAAGCTGGCAAAAAACACAATCTTAATGGTCACGCTGACTTGATCCAGTCGCCGGATTTGCCGCCAGACTTACTGTCCAGCACTATTTCAGAGATCACCATTCCCCGATCCACAGCTTTGCACATGTCGTAAATAGTCAGAGCCGCTACGGAGGCGGCCGTCAGCGCTTCCATTTCCACACCTGTCTTTGCAACAACCTTGCACCTCGTCGACACGAAGATCTGACTGGTGGCTTCATTGCACTCAAAATTAACCTCTACCGAGGTCAGCGCAAGCGGGTGGCACAAGGGAATCAAGTCCGAACATTTCTTGGCAGCCTGGATACCGGCTATTCGAGCAACGGCAAGTACATCCCCTTTCTTTGCTTCTCCATTGAGTACCAGAGAAAGCGTTTCCGGCAACATAGAAACGGTTGCCGATGCGACAGCGACTCGCTCGGTAATGGCTTTTGCACCGACATCGACCATCCTGGCCTTGCCCTGCTCGTCTATATGGGTCAGCTGATGACCGGGTGTTTTATTTGGCATGTTGCTCGCATTTTAAAGGTTTTCGGAGCTGCAATCGATTCATTGAATGGACCACAACCTATTACAGTTGCCACTATTGTACAACGGAACCAGCAGCGCTTGATGGTTCCGTCTTATGGATGGTTCCGTCTTATGTGCTGGGTTAGCGTCATTCCAGTGCTGGGCCACCTATCCTAAGACAGATATCTTAAGATTCACGTCCTAAACCACAATCTGGCCCCAAATGGAGTAAAATGCCTTTTCACTTTCATCCCTGCGTTGTCACTCTAAGGCCGTCATGAAACAAAACTCTTCACCTGACCCACAAAATACTCGGGTTATCGTAGGCATGTCGGGCGGGGTCGATTCTTCGGTCACTGCGCTGCTTTGCCTTGAACAAGGCTACAGTGTAGAGGGCCTTTTCATGAAGAACTGGGATGAGGATGACGGCACTGATTACTGTACGGCGATGGAAGACCTTGCCGATGCCAAGGCTGTGTGCCAAGAACTGGGCATTAAGCTTCACGAGGCAAATTTTGCGGCGGAATACTGGGACAATGTCTTTGCCCATTTTCTTGAAGAGTACCGACTTGGCAGAACCCCAAACCCGGATGTGCTCTGTAACCGCGAAATAAAATTTAATGTCTTTGCCCGATATGCAGAAGTGCTGGGCGCCGATCTGGTGGCAACCGGTCACTACGCCCGGCTCGAGACGATTAATGGCTGCTTGCGCCTAATGAAGGCCAAGGATCGAAACAAAGACCAGAGTTACTTCCTGCAGTCGGTGACGTCGCAGCAGTTCAGTAACGTTATCTTCCCATTGGGAGCCCTGAACAAAGACGACGTCAGGGTCATTGCCCGCGAAAACAACCTGCCAGTCCACTCCAAGAAAGATTCAACCGGGATCTGCTTTATCGGCGAGAGAAGGTTCAAGGATTTCCTGCAGACCTACCTGCCGGCCAATCCCGGTGACATTGTTGATCTAGAGAGTCAGGTGATCGGTCAGCATGATGGCCTGATGTTTCACACACTGGGCCAGCGGCAAGGCTTAAGGATTGGCGGTCTAAAAGGCAGCAAAGAACAGCCCTGGTATGTTGCGGCTAAAGACCTGCACGCCAATCGGTTAATCGTTGCGCAGGGGAACGATAACCCTGCCCTGTTTTGTTCGTCCATGGAACTTGAGGATATATCATGGATTGGCACGCCACCTGATTTACCCGCTGAGTTATACGTCAAGACCCGATACCGACAGGCGGACCAGTTGTGCCAACTTGATGGCAATGATGCCGGCTACTTCGTTAACTTCGAAGAACCACAACGCGCCGTGACACCGGGTCAATGGGCCTGTTTTTATGACGAAGACATCTGCCTTGGCGGCGGCATCATTGTCGCAACGGATAATCCACTATGAAACTAAACAAAGCAGAAGAACGCGCCCTTGCTTTAGCCGGCCTGGTACAAAGTTGTTACCTGGTAGCTGGCGTGGCACGAACCGGTATGGCGAGCCAGGATAATCTAACGGGTTGCCTTGAGAGTATTTTTGTTACCAATCCCAATGAAACCCTGGACGTCTACAAAGATGGCCATGGCGTGCGCAAGGGCCTTCGACTGGTCACCGAGATCCTTGGCGAATTAAACATCAGCGAACATCGCGAGACCATTCATTACGTCTTGGGTGTGCTGTCGCTCGAACGGCGCCTACGCCAGACGCCTAAACTGATGAGGTCCTTAGGCGCAGGAATTAGTGCAATCCAGGAGCATCGGCATCTGAATGAACTTTCTGCAACCGATGAAGACGTCATCTCAAGACTATCCCGACTCTATGAAGACACCGCAGGCACCGTGCAACCCAGAATCCGAATCCAGGGACAACAGAAGCACCTGGCCAATACCATGAACACCTCTCGGATCAGGGCACTGCTATTAGCGGCAATT
>JABIVN010000585.1 GCA_018667205.1 Gammaproteobacteria bacterium
CACCTGCCATTCGTTTTTATCCCAACCAACCACTCTTGAGATCTCTGCGCCATTAACATCGAACTTGATAAGCGTTGGCACGGTTTCGATCCTACGACGCCAAGAGTATTCCAGTTCCGTGTCATCTATTACGGAAACGCCAGCTGGAAATTGCACGTTATCCTGGCTATATATCGTTAGCTCGTCGTCCGTTTGCAATTGTTTTATGACAGGGACCACTAACTGACAAGTCGCACAATCCTCTTTCACAATAATCGAATAATTCATGTGCCCTCCTTCAGGACTTGAAGCGTACGTTCAACATCTCCCGGGACGTCTATTCCAGGAGGAATTTTAGCCGGCGAGATGGCAATTTTTATTGCCTCACCATTGGAAAGCGCCCGTAGTTGCTCTAACTTTTCAGCTTCTTCCAAGGGCGCGGGATCCCAGGTCACAAATCTAGTCAGCATCGCGACAGTATAGGCATAGATCCCAAGATGACGGTACCAGCTTATCCCCTCGGGAACCGAGCCTGATCCAAAATGATCCCTGGACCACGGAATAGGGGCACGTGAAAAATACAGTGCAATACCGTTATCATCCGCGACAACCTTAACGACATTGGGATCAAATACTTCCGATGGATCGACAATAAGCTCACAGAGGGTCGACATCTGAACATTTGAGTCGATCATGTCGGCCACTTTATTAATGACGGAGGGTGGGATGAGCGGTTCATCTCCCTGTACGTTGACAACAATGTCATCGTCCGCCAATCCAATTAGACTGGCTGCTTCAAAAATACGATCGGTGCCAGTTGGATGATCCTGGCGAGTCATGACCACTCGGCCACCAAAGCTCGCGACTTCATCTGCAACCCGAGCGTCATCAGTTGCGACATATACGGCATCAGCGTCACTATTAGATGCCTGCTCGTAGACCCTTCTAATCATCGATTTACCATCCAGATCGATCAGAGGCTTTCCCGGAAACCTCGATGACTCATACCGGGCAGGGATAATGACGTTAAAACCAGCTATGAGGCTTCCCCCGCTTCTAATTGACGGGCTTCTGATTCCAACATGATTGGAATGTCGTCTAGTATTGGGAAAGCAAGTTTCTCTGCGTGACAGACAAGCTCTTCATTTTCTTTTTCATAGGTCAACGCTCCCTTGCATATCGGACAAACAAGAATCGCTAATAGTTTTTTATCTACAGGCATATCAACCTCCATCAGTATGTTGTGTTGTGTCGATCCCTGCCTTGCGCAGAAGGGTATCAACTTGCGCAATATCAAAGCAGGCTTCAACTTCAAGATACCAGCATAAACTCTCTGGCAAGCCCCGTTTGTCGAGCTTAACAGCGTCTTTTTCTGTCATTACGACAGGAAGATTGTCACCAAAGCTAACATCTGCAATTGTAAACGGGTAATGGTCTGGAAACTCGTGAGGTATGATCACGACTCCAAGTGATTTAAGCGTATTGAAAAACCGCTCAGGGTGACTAATCCCGACCACAGCATGAACAGTTTTACCTTCAAGTGAATCAGCAGCCTCCCCGTCACCAGATGTCATATTCACCAGCCTGACTGGTTTCAATTGCATCGTTGAAGCATTTTCAGCACGCTCCAATTGCAGCACGCTGTCTTCACCGTTAATCACAACCATGTCAACCTCGTCCAATCGCGACGCCGGTTCCCTGAGGGGGCCAGCGGGCAGACAGAGCCCATTCCCCAGGCCTCGTGCTCCATCGACTACCGCTATCTCTATATCTCTAGCCAGCGCGTAATGCTGCAATCCATCATCACTCACGACCACGTCGCACTGGTGATGGCTGGTAAGTTCTTTCACCGCACGAACCCTGTCTGGGTCTACAACCACAGGCACTCCGGTTCGTTTGAAGATCATCAACGGCTCGTCACCAACTTCAGATCCTGAAGAGTCCACAGTCACTTCCAGCGGGTAACGGTTTGAATCAGCGCCGTAGCCCCGGCTTACCACGCCAGGTCTCAAACCCAGACCTTTCAGATGTTGAACAAGTCCCATAACCAACGGCGATTTACCTGTACCACCCACAGAAATATTTCCCACCACGATAACCGGCACAGGAGATTTCCAAATAGCCCGTTTTCTCAGCCAGTTTTTACGAAGCAAAGCGAGCAACCTGTACAGATAGGATAAGGGCGTAAATGCCTTGACCCACAAAGTATCGTTGTACCAGGCATCAACCAGAAAACTGGAACCAACACCCCTTATATTCTGTTTGCTTATTTCAAACTGGGCACCAACCGCTATCGGTTTAGGCTCGGAGGGCGTGCTTTCGGCGATCTCATCCTTAGCGTGTAACTGAGAATAAAACCCACCTTTCGCTAACAATTCCTTATGGTTACCCTCTTCAACGACCTGACCTTCTTCAATCACAAATATTCGATCTGCTTTTTCTATCGTTGACAGCCGGTGTGCAATAATAAAAGTCGTCCTGCCCTGAACAACAGCCTCGAGCGCCGCCTGTATATAACGCTCAGACTCAGTATCCAGCGAAGAAGTTGCCTCATCAAGAATCAAAATCGGCGCATCCTTTAAAAATGCTCTAGCGATGGCGAGTCGCTGTCGCTGGCCGCCGGATAAAAGCACGCCGTCATCTCCGACGATGGTGTCGAGCCCGGAATCTAACGATTCTATAAAGTGCCAGGCGTAGGCTTTTTCCGCAGCGTCCCTTACAGCATCCCTGCTGGCCCCCTGAAGGGTGCCATAACCGATGTTTCGCATCACCGTATCGTTGAACAAGGTAACCTGCTGGCTCACGATCGCGATCTGTTCCCTCAGGTTATTAAGGGTAAAGGAGTTTATTGGGTGACCGTCAATGAGGATCTCACCCGTGTTCGGAGCATAAAAGCGCGGTATCAGGCTCATCAGAGTGCTCTTGCCGCTGCCGGATCTACCAACCAAAGCTACGGTCTCCCCCGGGTTTACCGTAAAGCTGATGCCCTTCAATACGGACTTAGCGTTACCCTGGTATCCGAACACGACATTCTTGAATTCAACCTTTCCGGCAACCCTATCGATCTCCAGGTTACCCAGGTCTTCTTCTACTTCTTCATCAAACAAATCGAAAATATCTTCGGCTGCTGCCAGCCCTTTCTGCACCGTCGCCACGACCTCTGACAATTGCCGGATCGGTTTAGCCAACAGGCCACCAGTCGTGATAAACGCAATGACCCCGCCGGTAGACATACTCGCAAGGAAAACAGGATCCAGCACAAGCCAGACAAGCCCCGCAAGAGCAAAGGAAACCATGATCTGGATTGCAGGTGTCGCCAGAGATGATGTCACGACCATTTTCATCGATTGCCGACGATTATCTTGGCTAACCTTGTTAAAACGCTCGCTTTCGTAGTCACTACCACCGAAGGTCCTGACTTCACGGTACCCCTGAACAGCCTCGGACGCGACATGTGTGACATCGCCCATCGAATTCTGAATACGTTCGCTGATTCGCCTGAATCGCTTACCTGCAAGGCTGACTAACAGCGCAATAATCGGTGCGACTGCAAAGAATACCAGGGTTAGCTCCCAGCTAAGAAACAGAAGGTAACCCATGTACCCAATGACTGTGAATCCTTCTCGAATGATGACCCGCACGGCATCGGTCGCCGCACCCGTCACTTGGGTCACGTGAAAAGTCACCTTGGCAACCAAATGACCCATCGCATGCCGGTCATAAAAAGCACTGGGTAAGGTCAGCAGTCGATCAAATAACTCTCGCCTAAGGTTGTGAACGAGGTTGTTGGATACGTACGCAATAAAGTAGTTTCCAACAAACGCGCCAAGCCCGCGGGTCGTCGCAATTAACACGAGCAGAATAGGTATCAGTGTCCGATTAAGGTCTCCCTGATCGCCAAGGATCCCGGCCAGATATTCCTTTACGTTGGCTGCAATAGGGACAGCACCCGATTGAAGCGAATCAACGATGTAGCTGACTAGCCAAACAAAAGAGACATTCGACAGTGAGTAGATCAAAAAACCGACAATACTGACTAGGAACGCCGCCCAGTAGGGCAGCACGTAGGTTAATAGTCTACGATAGATCTCTAAGTCAGATTTGTGTTCGTCACGCGCCATGATCAGTCCGCGGGGTTAGCCAATGTGGTCGTGATACTCAAACGCGAGAATCCCAGTTGACCCGCAACATCCATTGCCGTTACCACAGACTGGTGTGGGGTAGCCGAATCAGCAGTAATTACCATTGGAATCGCTGTATCACCTTCACTGACCTTGACGATGGCAGACCGAAGCGTTCTTTGCTCTCGGTTGCTTAATGCCACACCATTTACCGCGAAATCGCCTTCCTGGGTGATTAAAACTTCAATCTGAAGATCTGCCACACGATCTGATTGCGCGCTGGATTCTGGCAAATCAATCAAAAGGTGGGTTTCTTTTGTGAAGGTCGTCGAGACCATAAAAAAAATCAGTAATAGAAACACCACATCAATGAGCGGTGTCAGGTTTACCTCTACCTCTTGGCGAACCCGCCTGGAGAACTTCACCTAGTTGCTGCCTGCATCATTCCCGGACGCTTTATCTCTGGGTTGTCCGTTCTGTCAGTGTTAAGCACCTCAACCAGTTTCAGCGCCTCCTGCTCCATGTAGATCACTAATTCGTCAATTTTACGCTGAAAATAACGGTGGAAAAACAGGCTTGGGATCGCCACGCTTAATCCTGCGGCAGTGGTGATCAGCGCTTCTGATATACCACCAGCCAACACGGCCGCGTTGCCTGTGCCTTCAAGCTGAATGGCGGCGAATACTTTAATCATACCAATAACAGTGCCAAGCAACCCAAGTAACGGCGTGATTGCCGCCACCGTACCCAGCGTGTTTAGATATCGCTCTAGTTCATGGACAACGTGATTGGCGACTTCTTCAATGGACTCTTTCATCACGTCCCTGCCGCGACGATGGGATGTGATGCCCGCGGCAAGTATCTGCCCGAGCGGTGAACCGCTCTTCAATTCGCGCAACCTGCTATTGTCCATCTCGTTGTTCTTGATCCAGGTCCAGACTTGGGTAAGCAGGTTTCGAGGAGCCACCTGCTCAGCACGGAGCGTCCAAAACCTTTCCACTGAGATACCTGCGGCAATGACGGAGCAAAAAAGAATGGGAATCATTAACCACCCACCGGCCTGAACTAATTCAAACAAAGTTACACTCCGAGGCGATTTAAATTTCGCACACTGTACCATAAAAGACCGGATTGGACGGTATCAAGCGTTGGGAATACCCAATAAAATCAAGGCACTCCGGCCCTTATGCCCAATAAAGAAGACCCGAAAACCGTTACCAGTCGACAATACCCTGGGACTTCAAGCGGCCGACTTCGCCGTCACTCAAAGAGAGCTCTTCCTTTAGGATTTGCTCAGTGTGCTGTCCAAGCGTCGGCGCAGGCAGCGTTTCCAAGTTGTCGTCTACAAACCTGATTGGTGAACCCGAGGCTAGATACTCTCCTATATTCGGCTGGGTCACCGTTCCCATCATCGGATTATCTACTGAGCAGTCATCGTCACTTTCAACCATTTCCCTAAAAGTTCTATAAGGTCCGTAGCAAACTGCATGTTCATCAAACAAAGGGCAAATCTCTGAATAGACTTTGGTGGCGAACCATGGCTCGATCAACGCCGCTATTTTATCGCGAGCCTTAAATCGCTCACCCTCGCGTGAAAGACTAAAGCCCAACTCAGTCTCCAGCGATGACATCTGGCCCGCGATCCCCATTGATTCAACAATGCCCTTCCACTGACGCGGCGTTAGGCCAACAATCATCACCCTCACGCCATCTTTTGACACAAAGTCCCGACCAAAAGCGCCATAAAGGTAATTACCCGCCTTCTGCCGGTCTTCGTTATTAATCGTCACCTCTGAGATATTACCGAGGTTACTTGCCGTTGCGACGGCCACATCTTTTAGGGCAACCTTCACCAATTGCCCCTGACCATTGATACGCCTGAAACGGTCGGCAGCCAGCAACGCCACCGCGGACATCTGCCCAGTAATGTTATCCCAGGCAGGCAACAAATAATTAGTGGGGGCATCATTGCTAGGGTCTCCTGTTGCGCTGGCAAACCCTACCGCGCAGTTCACCGTGTAATCCAGAGCTGACCCCCCTTTCCTATCGCCCATAATATTGATGTAAATGAGATCCTCACGAACTTGCTTGAGTTTTTCGTAAGCCAACCAGCCACGCTCAGGAAAGTTGGTTAAAAATATCCCATCTTCCTGACTGGTACCGCGGAGCAACTCCATAATCAATTCACGACCCTCCTCATGTCCAATATCGACCTGAAAAGAGCGTTTGCCTTTATTCATGCCTGCCCAGAACAGACTCATACCATTTTCCGTAATAGGCCAACGTCGGTAATCGAGGCCACCGCCAATCGGGTCGAATCGAATGACATCTGCGCCAAGCTGAGCCAGAGTCATCCCGCCCAAAGGCGCTGCGACGAAGGCAGAACCCTCCACGACTTTCATTCCACTCAGCACACCTTTAGACACTTTTACCTCCGACTAATACAGCGATTTGCCAATCAAGCACTTTGACATCATTTCCAGCTTCCGGTGCTTCCGCCCCTCTTTCTGCATACACCTCTATTCCAAGGTCTAATATTTTACCCTTACCTGTCGCGATTTCTCCCTTGACCGTTATGACGCTATTCAATATGTCCTGCTCGAACACGGGAGCGACATGGTCACATTTGTACCAGCAAAGCACGGTTGCGAGCGAAGGGAGTACCCTTGAAAGCTGTGCAGCTGCTAGCGAAATGGTGTGCCCACCGTAGACCAGTCGCCTCTTATAAATGCCGCGGCCTGCATCGGTATGAGTCATCGCCAGGTTTAATGTCATGCGAACTATTTCTGGCGCAGAAGTGACAGTGTCCCGGGCTTCGACTTTAATCACGTTTCCAGGACTGAACTCCTCTGTGACCGCTGGCAGTAAACCAAGGTTCCAATCAGGTACAGCAGCCAAAAGGTCTTTGCGATCGATACTCTCTGGCATCACCGACAAGTCATCATTGTGACCGGTATCAGCATTTTCTTCTCTGCAGGGCACCATGGGACATCGCCAGAACAGCAAGACAGTCTCACCATCTTGGTTTACGACGTGCATTTCCAGCCCAACCATACCTGAGGAAGGTCTCCCGGGTTTTATCGCATTTTGCCGAAGCGCCACCACCCTGGTTGTCGTTGTCAGGGTGTCCCCGATATAAACGGGCCGATGAAACCGTAAGCCACGATAAAACAGGTTGCCCAATACGCGTTGCGTAGGGATCGTGCTCTGGCCGATCGCGATATTGCTCACCAAAGCAGGGTTGACCAACGACCTATCCTGTCCTGTCACCTGTCGGGATAAAACAAGGTCGAGTGGTAGCCGCGAGCGATCTCCAAAAACCATTTGGTGAATCGCCGCGTAGCCATCGGTCACCGTAATCGAAGGAACAGCGCTCAGATCGTCGCCTATAGAGAAATCTTCGAACCATGGTGCTTCTAAACTCAATGTGAAAACCCTCTAGCAGAAATTGGCCAAACCTCATGGACCAGACCCTCACGATAAGGGAAATAGAAATCATGCAGGTTTACGGTTGGATCGCAGTGCGGCGTAATCATTGAAAGTTTGCTCCCTAGGCGAATTTCACGCGACGGATTATTCAACTGCACGATGCCATGTTCATCGCCACCCCAATGAAAGGTGACGCCCTCGACATCCTGAAATTCTGGTGCCATCTTGTCCGAAGCGAATGACTTAAAACCCCCGTCAACGGTAATAAGCCGACGCTGCGGCTGACTGATCGCAGTAACGAGCACGTGCAGAGATACACCAAAATCCGTAAACCGCGCTGAGTCAACGCCCCCAATATCCCGATACTCTATATCCATAAAGGCATAAGAGCCGGCCTGAAGCTCATTAATAAGCCCTAGATCGTGCTCCATATTGTAAGTCCCGGTTCCTCCACCGGACACAACCGGCACCTTTATTCCTGCCTGATCAAGCAACCTTAGGGTCTGAATTCCCTTATCCATTATATGAGTATATTTTTCCTGGCGCTTGGAGAACCCTTCAATATGCATGCAGTTGCCAGCGTACATTTGGATTCCGGCGAAATTCAGCGAACTCGATTCACCAATGTGTCGAACCAATTGCAGTGCTTTATCTCCTGTTTCGATTCCTGTGCGCCCCATGCCGGGATCAAGGTCTACAAAGACATCGACAACAAGCCCCTCCGAGTCGGCAACTTTTGCCAAAAGATCCGCCGCATGGACGCTGTCTACGACAATCTTTAAGCCAGGATGGTTTCTTCGAGCGGCAACGAATCGATTCACCTTGTCCAGCGTTGCTATCGGCGAGGTGATCAGGACATCCTTGATACCGGCAGCGCACATAACCTCTGCCTCGCTAACTTTTGCCGCACAAACGCCGCTGGCGCCGCCTTCAATCTGCTTGCGAGCGATGATCGGACACTTGTGCATTTTGGTGTGAGCTCTAAGTCCAATATTCTGCTGGTCCAAGTAAGACTGCATTTTGGCAAGATTAGCGTCGAACACATCCAGATCGATAATCAACGCTGGCGTCTGAAGCTCTGCCAGAGGGATCGGGTCATCAAGTATTATCGCTTCCA
>JABIVN010000586.1 GCA_018667205.1 Gammaproteobacteria bacterium
CCTTTGAAGCGCTAGCGACGCCTAATGATCAGGCAAAGGTTTTGGTTAAGCCCTGGGACTGAGCACCCCACTGTCTGCGCCTTGCCAACTAGCCAAAGTCCTAACTGCCATGTAGGATGCCCGCTCATTGATTATCTCGTTCTGATTTAGTCTTGTATCTAATGGTCGAAACAACCCGCCAAAATAAAAGGAATAGAATGACCCCGTCCTCAGTAAACAAGACCGATATCTACCTTAAACGTTTTATAGCCGGTGTTGAGAAACGTAACCCAGGCGAGCAAGAGTTTCATCAGGCGGTCGCCGAAGTCGCCGAAACAGTCTTCCCTTATATTGCGGACAAGCAGATTTACCACAAAATGCAAATCATGGAGCGGATGGCCGAACCAGACAGGGTCATCATGTTTCGCGTGCCATGGACCGACGACGAAGGGAATATCCGCAATCAACGCGGATACAGGGTGCAGTTCAACAATTCTATTGGCCCCTATAAAGGCGGGCTTCGCTTTCATCCGTCGGTCAACCTTAGCGTACTGAAATTTCTTGGTTTTGAGCAGACCTTCAAGAACAGCCTAACGGGACTGCCCATGGGGGGTGGCAAGGGAGGCTCTGATTTCAATCCTAAGGGTAAAAGTGACAACGAGGTTATGCGTTTCTGCCAGTCCTTCATGACCGAACTGTATCGCCATATCGGCGAGAATACAGACATCCCTGCAGGCGATATCGGTGTAGGTGCTCGTGAAATCGGCTATCTATTTGGGCAATACAAGCGGATCGAGAATCGCTTTGTTGGGGTACTTACCGGCAAGGGAATGGCCTTTGGCGGCAGCAAAATCAGAACAGAAGCGACCGGATATGGGACGGTCTATTTCATGCAGAACATGCTGGAATATAAGGGTGACGATATACGCGGAAAAACTGTCAGCGTCTCTGGTTCCGGGAATGTCGCTACCTACGCTGTGGAAAAAGTGAATCAGCTAGGCGGCAAGGTAGTGACCCTATCGGATTCATCCGGGTTTATTCACGATCCAGAGGGAATAAACACTGAGAAACTCGCTTTTGTCATGAACCTGAAAAATGTTCGTCGTGGACGTATCAGTGAATATGTGCAGGCGTTTAAGGGTGCAAGCTTCCACGAAGGACGTCCCTGGGGCGTTTCCTGCGACATTGCGATGCCTTGCGCCACTCAGAATGAGATCAATGGCGAAGAGGCGAAAGAGCTCGTCAAAAATGGCTGCATCGGGGTGTCTGAAGGTGCCAACATGCCAACAGACCTCAAGGGTATTAAGACCTTTCAGAACGCGGGTATATTATATGCGCCGAGCAAAGCCGCTAACGCTGGCGGCGTAGCAGTTTCCGGATTGGAAATGAGCCAGAACAGCTCACGTATTTCCTGGGACGAAGCAGAGCTAGAGAGGCTACTGAAAGATACCATGCTCACCATTCACAACAGCTGTGTCGAGTATGGTAAAAACAAGGATGGCGTAGACTACCTATCAGGCGCTAATATCGCTGGATTCATTAAGGTAGCCGACGCAATGCTGGCATTCGGCCATACCTGAGTTAGTTCAGAAAAACGTCTCGTCTTGCCAGCAAGCAGGGCCTAAAACCGAGACTTAAAGTCATTGAAAGAGGATTAACCGTGAAGCTAGCCGAGGAATTTGCCGCAGACGTTGAATTATTAAATCTTTTTGAACTCGACAGTTCGCAAACGGGCCTAAAGGTGCACCAAGTCGCCTCACCGGAAAGAATTGCATCTGCCAAAAGATTATTTGAATCCAGTCTTACGACACAGCTCGATGGTGGCTATTTAACGCCGCTGGGAATAAAGGCGGCAGAACACGCACAGGCGCTTGTCAGAATATTGCAACCGACTGAATAAGCCTCCTGTCTATAGATCGCGTACTGGATCACCCTTGGAACCTCTAAACCCGTTTTAACCTGCGAACTCATAAAAAAGGGCCCCTATTGGAACCCTTTTTGTGACTCACATGTCATTAGAAGCGCAGAACTCCTTGCAGGGTATAGGAGCGCCCCATACCCAGGTTTTGAAATTGGCTACCGGCAATATTGTAAGCATGCTGAATAACCATTTCATCTCCGAGGTTTCTTCCAGTTAAACCCACTTCCCATCGGTCATCATTGGCGACGACCGCAATGCGTGCATCGTATTTCGTGAAGGAGTCCTGAGTGGCATAACCGGCCTGTGTTGGCTGCACGAAGTATTCACCGGAATAGTAAATAGAAGCCGAAGCCTTGAGGCGAATCGTGTCTGTAAGCTGCGAGTCCCATAAAGCGTTAAGATTAAACTCCAGATCAGGGGAACGCTCGAGTTTTTCACCTTTCTGGTTTTCTGTATTTGTCACCGGGTCACAATCCGGGTTAGCCGGCGCGCCGCTGGAGTCCACTACACACTGCGCACCTTCAAAATCATCATACTTTGCATCAATCCACGCTACGGACGAATGGACACGAAGGTTAGCTGAAGCCTGCCAACTGACTTCAACCTCAGCACCATCTACTGTTGCACTGCCTGCGTTACCAATGATGAACTGTGTACCATCATAATTTGAGGTCTGGAGGTTTGTGAATTCGGTTGAAAACAGCGCAACGTTAAGATTAACAGAACCGCCTGCCAGACTAGTTTTTAAACCAAGTTCCCAGCTCTCGGCCTCTTCATCTTCAAAGTCGAAAATACCGTTGTCTTGTTTCAGCGTTAAGCCAGTTCTAACATCACTAGCCGTAATCGATGCAACACCGACATATTCCTGAAGATATGCCGAATCACCTGAGTTCTGCAGAAGCTGCGCCCCAAGCTTGGAATCGTTAGCTTTCATACCGCCTGATTTCGAACCTTCCGCATAGGACAGGTAGGTCATCGTACTGTCGCCCAACTCGTACTGAAACTTAACTGATGGGTCAACACTATCGTCAGACCGTTTCTGTCGAAACAGATACTCTGGGTCGTGACCGGCCGTGCTTTGAAGTACGCGTAACGGTTCGAACGTGTTGAAGGTTGGAAATGTCAACGGGAAAGCTTGTCCTACGGCATCCTGATCCTCATCCGTATAACGAACATCCGCTATTACACGTAATCGATCACTTAGGTTCCAAGTCACCTGACCGTAAACAGAGTACGCTTCGGTTTCACGAGAAAAGTTTCTGTCCATACCCGAGCCCGACGTGAACGCAAGCGCCAGTGGTGGGATATTCTTACCCACCGCAAGGGGGATACCTGTCACTGCCTGCCAGAATAGCGGATGAAAGGGTGAAAGTTGTCGTGTTGTCAGGTCAGATTTCTGATACCAGGCACCGACAATATACTCGACAGTCTGGTCAGTGGGTGACAACAAACGAACCTCAAAAGTCGTCTGGTCGTACTCATCTTCAAGGGCGGTATTCAAAATAGCCTCGGGATGGCCATCGACATCCAGAAACCAATTATTCTCGTAAGCCCAGTACCCAGCAACTGCCATTAAGGAATGACCGGCCAATTCTGTATCCATTTTAACGGTAAGTGAGTTCCATTCGTAGTCGTAGAAGTCTTCCTTCGGCTCACCCGTACTGACACTTCTCTTGTCATCCGGCTTGTACTCTCTATTCGGGTCTGTCGTCACAGAGGACATAGCACCCGGCCGAACCAACTGATTATTTCGTCCGTCTGTGTTGGATTCACCTGTTTCAAGCTTGAAGTAAAACGATGTTTTGTCACTCGCATCCCATTCTAACCCGAGTCGGACTGCGTTGATTTCCTGACTGCCATCTTCGTCCCCTGTCGCAATGTTGTCGGTATACCCGTCGAGATCGCTGGTCTTCACCGCTAGTCGAGCACGCACCGCATCGGACAAAGGACCAGAGATATAGCCACTGGCGGTATAGCCACCGTACTCAAGTTCTGCGCCAAGCATTACTTCCGCTTCGAAACTATCGGTCGGCTTTGCGCTGCTGGAACTAATGGCACCCGCTATTGTACTTTTACCGAACAGCGCGCCTTGGGGGCCTCGAGCAACCTCAAGTTGCTCAACATCAAGAAATGCTGACTCCATACACTTTCCGCGCCCACAGTAGACATCGTCGATGTATAAAGGCACGGAAGAATCGAAAGCAAGGTTAGTGATCCCTGAGCCCAGCCCTCTAATTCGCACGGCCCAACTACCAAATGTCTGCTGAACCTGAAGACCCGGCACAAAATTCTGCGCGTCACTGATATCTTTAATTTGAAAGTCATCAATGAATTCATCAGTAATGACCCCAACTGAAATGGGTACATCCTGAAGGTTGGACACCCGTTTTGTTGCAGTGACGACAACTTCTTCCAGAACTTCCGCGGCATTAGTCCACCCCGACATTAAAGCGATCGCGACAAACAACAATAAATTACGTGATTTAGCGTGCATATCTTCCCCACAATTAAATTGGTATGGCGCTTTGATTCTGCCAACATCAATATATTAGTCAAGTATTTTGACTAATAATCCCGAGAATCAACTTTCTATGCTGGATTAACCTGAGGTAGAAAACCTGACGAGCGAACCTACTAGACGCGACTTATGGCGCCTGCGTGATGCACTCGCCCCAGTCGCTGGCAAGGGCATTTTTCAAAGCCTTAAGGTCATCTTTACCAATTCGCTCGCCAAGTTTCAGGTCCAAATGCTTCAACAACTGAATCACCGTGTCACGCAACTCCAGTGAATCTTCGCAAAATGCATACTGTTTGGAGCGGCCATCGTCAGGGTCAGGAACGACTTTGATGATATGTGCATCGATCAGGGGTTTCGCCATGGCATGAATATTTTGACGTGTGGCACCCATATCGTGAGCAATATCAGAGGGTTTAATAATGCCCTCCGCGATGTGGATTAGCATCACTGACTGGGTCCGGTTAAATGATTGCAAACCCCGCCCGGCCAAAATACTTTGCAGGCTCATGTCATACCAATCAATGGCCCTAACAAGCTCGGCAAATATACCAAGCGAGCGGCGCGACTTCTTTCGTGAATTGGGCTGAGGAGCCATTTCTTATAGCCTGTGATGTCATAGCGGTGAATTTGAAGGCAACCCGAGTAACAACCTACCGTATGACTCTGTCGCGATATCTAAGTCAAATACAGTATGACAGGACAGGGTCTCAAGATCACGAAGTGCGCGCCCAACGGGATTAGAAATGTTGTGCGCATGAGCCCCGCTAACCTCCACGACTTCTCTGACGATATTTCTTGATTCACGTACGACATGGCCAATGCGGACCCTGAGTTCAGCGCGCTCCACATCAGGGCAAACTTCACCCGACGTTCCCCAGTGGGCGACATCTTTAGCGATGCTCTTGAGCGTTGTCTCGACGGTCTTCGCACGCACCGTCAGATGCGCCAGCCTTGACTGGGCAAGGGCGCGCTCGGACTGCTTGTCCTGCGTGCCATAGACCGTTCTCTCTTGCAGGCGTTGCTTGAAGCGAGCCACCGTTTGTTTCGCGCAGCCTACGGCTGGCGCCGCCGCAGTAAGCCCAAGCACCGGCAGCATGGGCATCCTGAAAGTTGGGGTCTGGTGATATTGCGCTCCCGGGCTATCCCCTGCCCGTAGCTCCGTTAAATTTTGTCGCAGGAACCCTGGCACAAACGCATCTTCAACAACAATATCATTGCTACCCGTACCTGCCATGCCCGACATTTGCCAAGTATCTAGCACTGTCACATCGGCAATTGGCAGGGCATACATACAAACCTCGGGCGGGCCATCGTGATCGGTTAACGCGCCTACCAGTACCCAGTCCGCGTGCATTACGCCGGTACCCCACTCCCAGTGCCCACTCAGCCGATAACCCCCGTCAACCTTGGTTGCTTTGCCGCGAGGAGCAAGCGCCCCAGGAGCAATAACGTAGGGTTGCTGGCCAAAGATATGATCCTGCGCCTGCG
>JABIVN010000587.1 GCA_018667205.1 Gammaproteobacteria bacterium
AACTCTATATTCCATCAAATCCCTTTCAGTCAATGGCTGAAGGTTCAGTTCCGGCAATCGTCTTATTCTGCATTGCTTTGGGGCTCGCGTTAATCGGTATGGACAACAAAACAGAAATTATCGGCTTTATGGACGTGATATCCGCCGGTCTGGGCCGTGTAACCGATGGATTACTCAAAGTACTACCTTTCGGCATCTTCGCAATGTCTGCCAGTGCTGCTGGAACATTAGGCGTTGATGAGTTTGCCAGCATGCAGGTTTACCTCATCAGCATGTTTGTTTTGTGCATGCTGTTGACCTTTTGGGTCCTACCTTGGACTGTCGCCATGCTGACCCCTGTGCCGTACAAGGATGTCGTCCGTATTACGCGTGCTGCGCTTGTCACAGCCTTCGCTACCGGCAATATTTTTATTATCCTTCCGGTTGTTATTGAAGAATGCAAACAGGTAATGGAAGAGCACGATGCAATAAACGACGAAGCCAGGAACATGATAGATATCCTTGTACCGATAGCTTATTCGTTTCCCAATATCGGCAAGCTCACCGTCATGTTGTTCGTACTCTTCGCTGGTTGGTTCGCAGGAAAACCAATTAGTCCAGAAGCGTTACCAGCTTTAGCTTTTAGCGGGTTGCTTGCCCTATTCGGCGATGTCTACGTCGCCATTCCGTTCATGCTTGATCTAGTCCGTTTACCCTCTGATCTATTTCAGTTCTTTGTGATGTCTGGTTTCCTGACAGGAAAATTTAGCTCGATGGTGGCGGTTATGAACTTATTCGCACTGACGCTGATTGCAATATCGTTGTTTCTAGGAAAGTTACGCTACTCCCTGTTCCAACTGCTCAAGCTTACAGTCGGGTTGGCAGCTGTCGTCGTGACAACATTGATTATTACGAAAGTAGGTTTGCACTACATTATCGATACGGACAAGCGAACCGATGAAATCATTGCAAACTTACGTGTCGCTGATTCTGTGCCCATATCGGTTTCAAGAGATTTCCCGTCGGGAAAAACAAGCAAACAAACAATAGCCTCCCTTAAAGAAATTAAGGAACGTGGTGTTCTTCGAGTTGGGTATCGTCCCAGTAATGTCCCCTTTTCCTATTACAACAACGCAGCCGATCTCGTGGGCTTTGACGTCGAAATTGCCACCAAACTTGCCGAAGATTTAAAGGTCGGTATTGAGTTTATTCCTTTTCGCAAAGACCACATTGCCTCGGATCTTGATCAAGGTTCTTTTGATATAGCCATGTCCGGTTTAGTCATGAATGCTGATTTGCTTCAGAAAGTTAATTTCTCATCAACGGTAGTAGAGCTAACAAGAAGCTTGGTAGTTGCAGACCATCGTGTTAAAGATTTTGATAGTCGAGAAAAAATTCTTGCTAGCAAAGAAACGGTTGTTGCGTACGTTGAGGACGACGCGCTTATCGCTAAAGCCCGGGATAACTTTCCCAAGGCGACCTTCGTTGCCATCGAGAACTACAATCTTTTCTTCAAACAAAAACCGGGAAGCTTTGACGCCTTATTTATCAGCGCTGAAGCCGGATCCGCCTGGACATTATTCTATCCTCATTACGGCGTCTCAGTGTACGATCGCCGTGCAAGATATCCCTCGGCTTATGCCATTGCGTGGGACAACACCGACTTACTTCGCTATGTCGACAACTGGGTAAAACTCAAAAAAATTGATGGCACGATCGATATCGCTTACAACCGTTGGATATTGGGTGTCGTCGACAAAAGCGCCGAAAAACGTTGGTCTATCGCGAAGGACGTTTTAGGTTGGCTTGACTAAATTTAGCTTTTCAGACGAATACCCTCATTGTGGGTTGGCCGTGCGCATAAAAATAGCAGCAGGCCATAAGCTATGGCTAACTGCCAGACACCCTTCGGTCATGGCCCTTCCAATAGGGCTCACGCAGGGTTTTCCGCATGATTTTTCCCACAGGGCTTTTGGGTAAGGGTTCAGTGGTAAACTTAACGATGCCCGGTTTCTTGTACGACCCGAGCTTTTCGGCGCAAAGTTCAATGACACCCTGCTCAGTGAGCGAATGCTCACCGGCTACAACGCATACCGCCGCCGGGGATTCGCCCCATTTTTCATGGGGTACACCAAACACCGCAACTTCAATGACGTCGGGATGATCAGCAATAATATTTTCTAGCTCCATGGGCCAGATGTTATAGCCACCCGAGATGATCATGTCGTCAGCTCGATCAACAACATAAAGATAGCCGTTCTGGTCCATACGCCCCATGTCGCCGGTCTTCACCCAGCCGTCAATGATCCGTTCTGCGGTCGCTTGTTCGTTTTCCCAAAAACCCACCATCTGGCCGTCAGATTTCGCAACGATCTCTCCCACCTCGCCCCTTGCGACCTCGTTGTTGTCATCATCCCAGATCTGTATCTGAGCAAACGGCAGAGGCATTCCACAGGCTCTGAGAGGCTGCGACCCAGGCACATCAGCAAACCATTGAGACGGGCCCATCATCGCCACAGGCAGCACTTCTGTCTGACCGTAACCCTGATAAAGTACGTCACCAAAAACCTCCCTGGCGGCAAGCGTGGTTGCATCAGCAATGGGCGCCGCAGCAATCAGCAAACACTTTAACTTTGGAAAGTCACGACCGCGAGCAGTGTTGTCTCGTACGATGGCATTGGCCATCGTCGGCACCATAAACATAAACCCAATGCCTTCCGACTCCATGATGTCCAACGTCTCCTGGGCATCAAAGTGGTCCATCATGACATTGCAACCACCGGCCAACAGTGTCGGCAAATATTGGTATCCGGACCCATGGGAGATCGGCCCAAGGTGCAGGCACTTGTCTCCCGGTTCTACCGCCGGAAAGGTATAGAACCAGTCACGGCCGGCATGCAGCCAGGCCCGATGCGTATACGCAACGCCCTTTGACAGCCCGGTGGTGCCACCTGTGTGGCGGATGATGAAGTTGTCATCGGGATGGACAGAAATCGCGGGCAATTCCTCAGGCTGCCCAGACAACCAATCCTCGTAAGAATCGTCTCGAACGATGATTCTTACCAACGACTCGATCTGTTGGTCAAGGCCTTTAACCTCGTGCAAGTAATTCTGACTCACCATTAACGCTTTGCAGCCAGTATGAGACAGCATATGTTTGTGCGCTTCCAGACCATTTCTAGGGTACAGAGGCACCCTGACAAGGTTCGCGATCGCCATACCGTGGAAAAAGTCCGCCGCTTCAATCGAGTTATCCTCAAGCACACCGACTCGATCGCCCGGTTGCAAACCCATGGACAACAAGGCGTTAGCGAGCCGAATCCCACGTTGCCAGGCTTCACTGAAGGTTAAACGTCGCTCACCATGGCACACACATTCTCTGTCACCGTGATTCATTACCGCCTGATGCATCAGCGTTCGAACATCCATTGCGCTCTCCACTTAAATAGGTAGAAATAACCATAGCCGAGGCGCGGCTTTAGTCAAGCTAATCGACCTTGGTTTTAGTCGCTAGCACTTGCCTCAGGACCTGTCCTCCGCTATAAACATTGGACAGATCTGATTTTCAGGAAAAAAATGACTCAAAAAACTGACGAAGCAATTGCCGATGAACTCAACCGCAAAGGTCATATGGCCTTTACCTGGGACGACCTGGATAAACTTGAGCTTCCCAGCGGCATCATTACCAGTATGTACAAGGTAGGCGACCCCCGGGACGAAACTTCGCCCACAGTCTTCAAAGTCTTCTATCCGCCAGAATGTTATGTGGAAGCACATACACACGACTGCGACTACACTGAAATTATTATTGAAGGGTCCCAGAGAGTCGGGGCTACCTGGCACAAAGCTGGGGACATACGGATCGGCATGGCTAACCGGGGTTACGGCCCACTTGTCGCCGGTCCCGAGGGGACAACTGTATTGTTCATGTTCAAGGACGGTCGCTGGCCCGCTATAACACTTGGAAACAATGACGGGGCCACACTAGGCAGCAATGTTATTTCGGACCATTTTGAGAAAATAAATTCAGCTTGATCTGCTACATATCCTCAAGCTCGATGTATGCCTGTCGTCCCTGATTCAGCAGATACACGGCAATAGGTCCAACAAACACGGCGACAAGCGCCAGTGACTTGGCGACCGCCATGGTGTCCTGAAAAATATAATCTGTTGATGCGGCAACCAGTGTTGGGCCCAGCGCCAGCCCAAGCACATTGGTCGTGACAACGTACATACCATTGACCACACCCCGCATATTGTTTGGCGTTACCTCCTGCATAACGGTTGTAATCAACGCCAGGGGCAATGTGACAAAGAAACTGGCACAGCCAATACTCACCAACGCCATTTCACCACTTGACTGGAATGGCAGTGTCGCCAGGGCAAACGTCGCCATACCCGCACCCAATACAGCAACCCGCAACGGCGCATCCAGCACACCACGGCCAAGAAGATAACGGGATAAGACTGGGCCACTAAGCACCCCCGCAGAGCCGGCAACCAACGCCAACGTGCCGTAAATTCGGCCAGCATCTGCCAAGTCCCAACCATAGACCCGCAACAAAATAGTCGGGGTCCAGCCCTGAAGGCCGTACAACATCACCACAATAAAGGGTACGCCCAGGTGCAGAGCGCCGTAAACTCTTTTACGCTGCCACATGTAAAGAAGCACCGCGCGCCAGCCGGGCACGTCCGTTAAGACACCCTGCCTGCCTTTGCGTTTCGGTTCCCGCACAGTGGCCAGCAATCCTGCAATCAAGACCCCGGGTAACCCCACGGCAATAAAAGTTGCCTGCCATGGTGCGACCACACCCACGATTGGCAGCGAAACCACCTCGACCTCTCTGCTCCAATCCAGAACCTCAGCTCCCGCAATCATAGCAAGGCCCGCGCCAAGATAAGGCCCCATCAGGTAAACGCTAATCGGCAACGCGAGCTTTGTGGGTCGAAAATAATCTGCCAATACTGACCAGGCGGCCGGGCTAAGCGCGGCCTCCCCCGCACCAACCCCAAATCTTGCAAACAGCAACTGGGAGTAGGTTCTTGAGAGCCCGCAGGCAATTGTCGTTGCACTCCACACCAATACGCCGCCGATCATAATGCCAACACGATTGTATTTGTCGACCATTCGCCCCAGGGGCACACTCATCAGAATGTAGGTAACGGCAAAGGCGAGCCCCTGCAGAAAACTGATCTGGGTATCGGATATCTGCAAATCAAGTCGAATAGGCTCAACCAGAAGGTTCAATACCTGCCGGTCAACAAATGAGAAAGTGAACGCAATAAGTAGAACCAGCGTTACAAGCCATCCCTCGATGGCACTCGGCCAAGTCTCTTCTTCGGGTTCAGTCACGTTGCGTCGCCCATTTGGCGATGTTCAACACTGGTGTACTCGAGCGTCATGTCATAGATCTGCCAGCCTTTACCAGGATTGAACCTAACCTTGTCATAATAGGTACCCAGAACGATTCGCGCGCTCCGATCAGGCCAGGCGTGCCAGGCCTGCAGGTAACTGGACATTTCAGCCCGGCCACTTAGTACCTCACCATCCTTAAACTGCACGTCCGTGAATTCCACAACCTGAGTGCCTATCAGGTGCTGTGTGCTTTCATAATCCTTCAGCGCATTTGTAACCACGCCCGCCCAACTGTCTGGACCAGAACCCTCTAACGCCTTGGGCCCACCCGTTACTCTCACTAAGACATCCGGGGTGAATATTCGACGGAATGTGGCGGCGCCAAATTCGGTGGCTTGCTGATCCCCAACCTTACCGAGCGCATCAGTGGCCTTACCATAGAGCCTGCGGAGATACTCAACCTCCTCCCGCGCCAGTGACAACAAGTAACGCTCTTCTAAATTGTGATTAAAACTCAAAGACATTCGATTCACCCTCTCCGCATATCATCTTAGATTCACGGTTACTGTCTTCAAGGTCAACCCCGAAAAACGTTTAAGGCCTTTGCATCCCCGAAACGAAACACCTATCTTCTGACTCACAATAAGTCCCCTACCGGCAACTTTCGCTATTATCGGTCATTAGTTTCAAATGCTTCATAAAAGTGCTTACGGCACATTGAGACGTATCTGTCATCGCCCCCTATTTCAATGCTTTCCCCCGCAGTAATAATGTTCCCGTCAGGGTCCTGACGAATCACCATGGTTGCCTTACTACCGCAATAACAAATTGCCTTAATCTCTTTCAGGTTGTCAGCAATCGCCAAAAGGTACTTACTTCCCTCAAAGGGTTCCCCCAGGAAATCAGTTCGTAATCCATAAGCAAGTACCGGGATGTCCAAATGATCGCTAATCCGAGCGAGTTGCAAGACCTGCCGTTTAGAGAGGAACTGAGCCTCATCAATCAGCACACAATGAAGTGGTTTTTCAGTCATTAACGCACTTACTCTGGCAAACAAATCATCATCAACGGCTATCGAAACTGCTTCGGCCTGCAAGCCGATCCGGGACGTGACCAAACTAGGGCCGTACCGATCGTCAATCGATGGCGCCAACACGACCGTATTCATACCACGCTCTCGATAGTTGTAGCTGGCTTGTAACAAAGCAGTGGATTTCCCTGCATTCATTGAAGAATAGTAAAAGTAAAGTTTGGCCATAGCGCGGTATAATGCCGGAAAGTATTCAATGGATTTGATTTTATGACGACGACAATTTATGGCGTATCCGGCTCAAGGGCGATCCGTTCACTTTGGGCCATCGAAGAAGTCGGGCTTGAGTATACACACGTTGCGACTCATTTTTTTAACGACTCCAAAACTGACGACTACCTGTCCGTGAATCCCAATGGGCGGATTCCTGCCCTGGTGGATGGGGACATTACCCTTTTCGAGTCCATGGCGATTAACCTTTACCTAACGAAGAAGTATGCACCGGCGCTCTACCCGGTGTCTGAAGGCGAACAGGCTAAAGCGATTCAATGGAGCGTCTGGGCGATCAGTGAAATCGAGCCACAGCAGATGCAGATCGTGATTCAAAAGTTTTTCAACCGAGATAACATGGACCAGGCCATCATAGATACCTCGACCGAGAACCTGAAGCGTCCGCTGGACGTTCTAAACCAGCATCTAGCTGACCGAAAGTATCTGCTCGGTGATGATTTTACTGTTGCCGACCTGAACGTTTCTGGTGTGATGCTGCTAATGCAGATGATGGAATTTGATCTATCAGCCTACCCGAACATTCAAAATTGGACGGAACAATGTTATCGCCGGGATGCATTAAAACGAGCCCAGAGCCTTGCCTAGCCATTAACCTCTGCGGGCCTTGTCATGGCAACTGCGCCGCAGAGTTTAGCTTTCTTGCGAGTGACAGTGCTTTGTGACAGTGCTTGGAGACAGTTCTTGCTGACAGTACTTGCTGACAGTGCCTGTCGACACGGTCACCCATTCCTCTAAAGTGCCGCTATAATGAAGGCTCAGCGAACTTAGCGGGCCCTGAATGGCTGACATTAACATTGAAAATTTCTATCAGCACATCGCCAAGATACTGAGTATGTTGTACGCGGCCTTTCCGTCGAAATCGCCGCTGTACGTAGATGATATCGCTGGCGTGGATAATCCGGATGAATACGGCCTGCACAGCCCACACTACACCGCCGGTTTTTTCGCGATGCTATGGCTTGCAGACGAGCATTACATCCGATACGTGGACACCATAAGGCAGGATGGCGTCGATCAGGCAGTGCTAACGCACAAGGCATTCCTGAAGCTAACGCGGGTATCTGAGCCCATTTACCAGACAACAACCTACCAGATAGAAAAACCTGACGTGCCCCGCATTCCTCAAACAGAGAGCGACGGGTCTTCGCCCTCTGTTATTGAAAACCATAGGCTGGTGATCAACCAACTACGACGAGCACTTCTGAGTGGCGATTCGATCGCGATCGCAAAAGTGGTCAGGCATATTCTTGATAGTTAGACCCACACTTGTCGATCTGGATCACTGCGCACCGTCAGCGCCGGTGACATGCGTCATTGGAAATACAGTCACCTAAGATGACTGTGCTAATCACATCGCATCTTCAATAGAAGCCCGCACGATCACTAATCGCTCGCTGGTCGCTCCTGATTGGCTGCCGCGCTTTTCCAATTCAGCCATTGTCTCTTTCCCAGAGACAATCTCGCCAAAGATGGTGTGCTTGCCGTCAAGCCAAGGCGTGGGAAGAAACGTAATAAAAAACTGGCTACCATCAGTTCCGGGGCCACGGTTGGCCATACTCAGTAAACCTGGACGGTCATGACGGGCGTCTGGCGAAAACTCACCGTCATATTGGTATCCAGGCCCACCCTGACCAATACCCAGTGGGTCGCCACCCTGGGCCATAAAACCACTGATAACCCGATGAAAAATCACGTCATCGTAAAAACCCAACTCCGTCAGATAAACAGTGCTTGTCACATGCATTGGCGCAATGTCCGGGAAGAGCTTGAACCTCATGTCACCCAGATTCGTTTCAAGCTTCCAGATGATTTCTTGGCCTGGTTCGAAGCTCATCAACTCGGGCCGCTGAAGGTTTGACTTCCAATCGGGCTCGGACTTATCGATAGTTATTCCAGCAGCGTCATCCATTGGCGCATCGTCGGCATTCGCCATCGCTGCATACGCTGTTGATATCACTAGCATACTAACCAGCAGTAATCGCTTCATCTTTATTCCTTAATTTCGTTTGTTAATTTCGTTTGTTAATTTCGTTTGCTAATTTCGATGTTTGAACCTGCCAAATCGTCGCACAAACCTAATCTTTATGCCTAATTACGCGACCTGATACAAGACCCAGTCATCATAACCTACGAGCACAGGTTTCATCCCAGCTAATGCCTCGTCCAGTGCTATGTCACCTGTATCTACCAACAGTGGACGGCGTTCAAGCCTGACAAGTTTGGACTTGGTCGCGACTATCTCCAGGTTTCGAACTCCAACACGCCAAATGACCTTAGCGCTGAGTTGCTGATTTCCCCTGCCGAAAACATGACCTTGTCCACCAATGGCTGTCACGACTATTTTTGCAAGGGGAGCATCTTCCAGCAACGCCAAAATTTGACTCTCCGAGACATCTGCGGCCAAAAGTTCACCCTTCCTGACCACATCAATGCCCAACAGCGTGGATTCAAGACCCATGGAGTCCATCAGTGTCGCAACAGTCGACCCTGAACCCATCAGGTAAAGTGCTTCTGGGTCCATGTTTTCAGTGAAGTACGCTGCGATATCCTGAACAACCAGCGCATCAACTTCCTTACCCCCCACTTTGGTCTGCTGGACGTACCGAAGATCATCAGGCACGGGTAACTCGCCATAGAACCGGGTTTTCACAAGACCTTCTCGGAACGAGCTTTCGTCAATATCCCGCACATCTGAGTTCACGACGGTCAGAATTTCCCCCGCGAGCATCTTGTTGATCAGCGTTGCTGCTGCAACGGGCGTCGTCGCAAAAACGCCTGAATGCATCTTCACGCCACAAGGAATTCCAAGCACCGCCGCCACATTCTGGATGCTGTCAGCAACATCCCTTGCCGTACCGTCACCCCCCGCAAACAGCAGCAGGTCAACACCTTGTTCACATAACAAACGCACACCATGGCGGGTGTCTTCAGCCGACGTATCGGCGGCTATCAAACCGCCAACGAGATGACAGGTGATGCCTAGATGGGCAAGGCTGTCCCCACCCATTTCGCCAGGCACGGTGAACCATTCAATGCCGTCATGAGTCATGCGCTCAAGGCAAGCCACTGTTCGGTCAGCGACCTTACTTTGCCCGCCAAGCAACATGGCGTCGCCATAAACACCATCACTGCCCTTCAGACCCACCGGCCCACCAACCCCCGCTTTGGGATTCAGCAGCAGCCCAATTTTTATCTTTCTTTTGGTCATGACTGCTGCGATAACGACGTTTGCCCCATCGCTGCCAGTCTATCGCGGACCCGCTCACCAAAATTCATCGCGTCACAAAAAGATCTAAGTTCGTCTGAACTTGCCGGTGAAGGCTTAAGGTCCTGTAGTGATACCGCTATGTCGATATCACACTTAATCCTGGTTATTTCCCTGAACATGCGGACACTGTCTTCGCATTTCAGTAACGTCTGCTTAGCCTTACTGGCACCACGAAACCCGATGTTTTCTATTTCATCGATCGCAAGGTACAAACGATCAATATTTCCGAAATGAGCCAAAATCTTTGCCGCAGATTTAGCGCCAATACCCGGCGCTCCAGGTATGTTATCGACAGTATCACCCGCCAGCGCCAGATAATCGGCGATCTGGTGAGCATGCACACCGAATTTTTCCTTTACCTCCGCGGGACCGGTGCGCAGATCTGCAGCAAAGTCCCAGAGCAGATCATCGGCCCGAAGTAACTGGCCCAGATCCTTGTCTCGAGTGACAATGATGACGGGCCT
>JABIVN010000588.1 GCA_018667205.1 Gammaproteobacteria bacterium
CATTTTATCCGTTCAGGCTCAGGACACCTTTGGTCGCCTATTATCAGGCAGTATAACCTTCACTTTTTTTGTGTACGTGTTTGTTAACATGGGCATGGTGAGCGGCATCCTTCCAGTAGTAGGGGTGCCCTTGCCTTTTGTGAGCTATGGTGGAACTTCGATTCTTACCCTGTTTTTAGGTTTTGGTATTCTGATGTCGGTGCATACTCACCGAAGGATAACGTTGTGATTTTTCGAATAATATTTTTGACTCTGTTACTAGTGCCTGTGTCGACTTACGCCGTGGAATACGCGGATAGAGCCGAGGTTCAGGCTTTTGTGAAGGAACTGTCAGCTAAGGAATCCTTAGATGAGGGTGAACTACTCGCAATTTTCAGTCAAGCAGAGTACAAACAGAACATTATCGACGCGATAACGCGCCCCGCAGAGAGAACGCTAAACTGGGCAAAGTACCAGGACATATTTCTTACGGAACGAAGAACGGTATCCGGTATTGAGTTTATGGAAAAAAACCGGGTAGCGCTTGATGCTGCTTATGAAGTCTATGGGGTGCCGCCAGTTATTGTTACAGCCATTATTGGTGTTGAAACCATGTATGGCAGAATCGCCGGCAACTACCGCGTCCTAGACGCGCTCGCTACCTTGTCCTTCGACTACCCACCGAGGTCCAAGTTTTTTAAACGCGAGTTAGGTGAGTTCATCCTGCTAGCACGGGAAGAAAAAAAGATAATGACAGAATTAAAAGGTTCCTATGCAGGAGCCATGGGTTTGGGCCAGTTTATTCCCAGCAGTTATCGTGCTTATGCGGTTGATTTTGATGGTGATGGCTTTCGCGACATCTGGAATAATCCTACCGATGCGATAGGTAGCGTCGCCAATTACCTGGCCAGGCACGGCTGGCAGCGCGATCAGCAGATCACTTTTGAGGTCGATGGGACGGATATGCCGGCGGATTTATTCAACGTATCGTTAAAACCGTCAACATCAATCGCAGCGCTAAGGACACTGGGAATGGCCGATGATTCACGGGGTTTTGAATCAGAGCAGTCTGTCACGCCAATGCGGCTGATGGGGAAACAGGGAGAAGAGTTCTGGATTGGTCTGAAAAACTTTTATGTCATCACCCGATATAATCATAGCAAGCTCTATGCTATGGCCGTTTTTCAGCTAAGCGAAAGCTTGCGCGAGGCTTCTGGAAACGTCCCTGCTCGGTAAGTAATCGTGTTTTTAAAGCCTTTCATCATTGTCGTGGTTCAATGCAGCCTGCTTGTCGGCTGTGTCATGCCGCCAATTATTAAGCCTGTCGGCCCTAAACCCAAACTTGGTCCAAATCAGTATGAAGTGTTTGGCCAGGTCTACGAAACCATGCAGGAAAACGTGGGGTATCTCGAGATTGGCATAGCGTCTTGGTATGGCAAGAAATTTCATGGTCGCCTGACTGCGATGGGCGAGACCTACGATATGTTTGAACTAACGGCTGCACATAAGGCGCTTCCTTTACCGACTGTTGTCAAAGTCACTAACCTTTATAATGGTCGGAGCATAATCGTTCGGGTCAATGACCGCGGGCCTTTTCATGACGATAGGCTCATTGATCTTTCCTGGGGTGCTGCCAGGGCGCTTGGCTTCGAGAACCAGGGAACGGCACCCGTGGTGATTGAAGCGTTGGATGAAGTCAACCATCCTGAGCTTGGGAAGTTAAAGCATCCTGAGTCTTACTATCTGCAAGTCGGCGCATTTACCTCTCGAGCCGGTGCGGTGAAGCAACTGAAAGAGGTTAAGCTCGCAGTACCGGAAGGCGTACCAGCACGCATTCTCACGAGTGAGATAAAAACAGGTGTGCTATATAAGGTCTGGATTGGACCACTGGATGATCAAAAAGAAGAAAACCTGGTGGCGCTTCGGATTCGTGATCGAAATCTGGGCAAGGCCCTTAGAGTTAAAGTTGAATAAACAGACAATGTTAAGGAGACAATGGGTGTCCAAAGGAATAAGAATTTTCGCAGTCAGTGTGTTACTTGCTCTGGGCTTTGCCGCTCAGGCTGCCCCCGCGATCATTCCCGCCCCACCGCAATTGGCTGCGGAAGGGTATTTGCTGATCGATGCCGTTACAGGAACTGCGCTGGTTGAATTCAATTCAAACCAGCGACTGCCCCCGGCGAGCTTAACCAAGATCATGACGAGTTATGTCGCCGCGAAGGAAATCGAACGGGGGACTATTAGCCTGGATGATCAGGTAGCGGTGAGCATCAAGGCTTGGAGGATGGAAGGCTCGCGAATGTTTATTCAGGAGGGGACACAAGTCCGTCTGGAAGACATTCTGCGAGGCATCATCGTTCAATCCGGGAACGATGCCAGTGTTGCTTTAGCCGAACACGTGGCCGGAAGCGAAGAAGCATTCGCTGACGTCATGAACCAGTATGCAAAGCGACTAGGGATGACAGATACGCACTTTGTCAACGCAACAGGACTGCCTGACGAAAACCATTACACAACAGCGAATGATCTCGCCAAGCTCACGGTTGCATTGATTAATCAGCTACCTGAACATTACAAAATCTACTCGGAAAAATACTTCACTTACAATGAGATCAGGCAACCGAACAGAAACAGACTGTTAATGCGTGATAGTTCCGTTGATGGCGTGAAAACAGGCTATACGGAAGCTGCCGGTTATTGCCTTGTCGCATCAGAGGTTCGTGGTGAGATGAGACTGCTCTCCGTGGTGATGGGTGCTTCTTCCCAGGAAGGTAGGGCGATGGAAAGTCAGAAGCTTCTTTCCTATGGCTTCAGGTATTTTGAAACGGCTCACCTTTATCGCGCCGATGAAGCGCTAAGGCAGGTCAGGGTTTGGGGTGGCCAGCATCAGAGCGTAAAACTGGGCCTTACTGCTGACGTTGTGATGACTATTCCAAAAGGTGTGCGGGATGAAATTCAGGCGGTAACCCAGATTAATAATGAGATTCATGCTCCCGTCGAAAAAGGAGATGAGCTTGGGTCACTGACGATCAGTGTGCCAGATAAAGGCGATATCTCGGTGTCACTGGCTGCGTTAAACGGCGTTCAGGAAGCTGGGTTTTTTGCCAGAATATGGGACTCCATTCTCCTGTTCTTTGTCAGCATCTCGGGTGGTGACCCCCTTGAGTATCAGTCATGACGTTAACCTTATGACAGATCCTAAAATAATCTTTCCCTGCGACTATCCTATCAAGGTGGTGGGGGATGTGACGCCGACGTTTCACGCCCAGGTTTGCGATATAGTGGCTAAGCACGATCCTGCAATGACGACCGACAAAATCACGCAGAAGACCAGCAGGAAAGGCAACTTTGTATCCATTTCATTCATGCTGGTTGCCCAGAGCAAAGAGCATCTGGATGCGTTGTTTGCTGATCTTAAGGAAATCGAATCCGTAAGGTTGGTGCTCTAACGTGGGCCAGTCGCTTGTTGTTAAAAACCTCGGCGAAGAGCCCTACACCGAGACCTGGCAAGCAATGAAAAAATTCACCGATAGCAGGGAAGCGCACGCGCCCGATGAAATCTGGTTCGTGCAGCATCCGCCTGTTTTTACCCTTGGTCAGGCTGGTAAAGTCGAGCATCTGTTGACGCCAGGCGATATTCCTGTCGTTCATTCCGATAGGGGGGGGCAGGTGACCTACCATGGTCCTGGGCAACTGGTATGCTACTTACTTATTGATGTCAGGCGGCGGAAACTTGGGGTTCGCGACCTCGTCACTGCTATCGAACAATCGATTGTCCAACTGATTAAGGCTTACGGTGTCGTCTCTGAATCAAAGCGTGAGGCTCCAGGTGTTTATGTTGATGGCAGGAAATTGGCGGCGCTAGGCCTGCGTATTCGTAAAGGTTGCAGTTATCATGGCCTTAGCTTGAACGTCGATATGGACCTTGAACCCTTCTCGAACATTAATCCTTGCGGTTTTGAGGGTTTAGAGGTGATTGACATGAAACGCCTTGGCATCGATCGGTCGATGACAGAGGTGATGGAAGCGTTGACGGATATCCTGATTCGCGAAATCGGGTATGATACTGATCCGAAAATGATACTTTTACAAGATTGAGAACGCACTAATGGTCGACAAGAATCGCATGGTCCCGGGAGAGAAACTGAGAGGCGCGGACAAGGTTCGTCGAATCCCTGTTAAAGTCATCCCTACGACCTCCATGTTAAGAAAACCCGACTGGATTAGAGTCCGTATTCGGGCCAACCCAGAGATCACGCGGATCAAGAATATCTTAAGACGGAGAAAACTGGCATCAGTCTGCGAAGAAGCCAGTTGCCCCAATTTACCCGAGTGTTTTTCACACGGAACAGCGACCTTTATGATCATGGGTGAAATTTGTACCCGGCGTTGTCCTTTCTGTGATGTCGCCCATGGCAGTCCTAAAGAGTTGGATCAGAATGAGCCTAGACAACTCGCAGAAGCAGTGCAGGAGATGGGTCTAAATTATGTCGTTGTGACCTCTGTAGACCGCGACGATCTAAAAGACAGTGGCGCAACACATTTTGCGGAATGTATTTCGAGTATTAGGTTGCTCAACCCTAATACGACGATCGAAGTGTTGGTGCCTGATTTCAGGGGGCGCATGGATATTGCGGTTGAAATACTGTCAGTTACGCCGCCAGATGTGTTCAATCACAATCTTGAGACGGTGCCCCGTTTGTATAAAAAAGCCCGACCAGGGGCTGATTACAAGTGGTCCTTGGAGTTGCTCGAGGCTTTTAAATCGAAGAACGCAGATGTCCCTACTAAATCAGGACTAATGCTCGGTCTTGGGGAAACCAATGAAGAAGTCATCGACGTTATGAAGGACCTGCGTGCGCATAACGTGGAGATGTTGACGCTTGGGCAATACCTCCAACCCAGTCGTGACCACCTTGCTGTTGAACGATTTGCACATCCCGAAGAGTTTGATGAACTCGCTCGGGTAGGTAAGGCGTTAGGTTTCCATCACGTGGCGAGCGGTCCGCTGGTCAGATCTTCCTATCATGCTGATCTGCAAGCGACGGGAGATTTCGTCGCTCAGCATTAGCAAGTCTGCTCGCAAAAGAAATTGGACTGTTTTAGTGAGCTATAAACGGCAAAGCGGGGTGGCGTGCAATCGGTAAAATAGTGCGTGACCTGGTGCTGTGCATCGCCGAAGTGGGTAGATGCTTGGCGGTCATCGAAAGAATGCGCCTATCGTCATTCACTCCGGATTATAGGGGTTCTGCGTGCCCCAGCAATGTGGCTCGGTTGAGTCTCTGCTGCCTTCATCGTTTGGACTCAAGCGCGTGTTGGTCCGGTAGCTGCACATCCCAATAAGCCTGAGTTGTTTGTCCCTTCGTTTTGCCCCCGTTAAGTTGTTATATTTCAATAGGTTAGGTGTCGTCATTTTCCTGTCTAGTTTTTGCCTAACGCCTATAGAATACAGTCAGTTCTTGATATATCATGCGCCCGCGTGAAAGCGCCCCCTTTCCAGGGATTTCTCGAAGTTGCATTCTCTCAAGGCTGCCCCTGGACACTCCAAATTGACTGAATTGAACACGAGCCATTGTGATGACTGACTTAACGAAATATCGAAATATTGGCATTTTTGCCCACGTAGATGCCGGCAAGACCACGACAACAGAGCGGATCCTGAAATTGACAGGAAAGATCCACAAGTTGGGTGAAGTTCACGATGGGGCGGCAACAACCGATTTTATGGAGCAGGAGCAAGAGCGTGGTATCACGATCCAGTCCGCTGCAACCACCGCATTTTGGGATAATCACCGACTTAACATCATCGATACGCCTGGCCACGTGGACTTCACGATCGAAGTCTATCGGTCGTTAAAGGTACTCGATGGCGGTGTTGGTGTTTTCTGTGGGTCCGGTGGGGTTGAGCCCCAGTCGGAAACTAACTGGCGTTATGCGAACGACTCAAAGGTTGCGAGGATTATATTCGTCAACAAGATGGACCGCCTGGGCGCTGATTTCTACCGCGTTACAGACCAAGTCGAAAAGGTTCTGGGCGCGCATCCTCTAATTATGACGCTGCCGATTGGCGAAGAGGACGGCTTTGTCGGCATCGTTGACTTGCTCACCAGGAAAGCTTGGATATGGGACGAGTCTGGCGACCCCCAAAATTACCGTCTGGAAGACGTGCCAGCCGACATGGTTGGCAAGGTTGAAGACTATAGAGAGATGCTGATCGAAAGCGCACTCGAGCATGACGACGAAGCAATGATGTCGTATCTGGAAGACGGTGAAGAGCCAGCCATGGAGACCATCAAGGCGTGTATTAAAAAAGGGACGATAAACCTCGACTTCTTCCCGACGTACTGCGGTTCTGCATTCAAGAACAAAGGGATTCAGCCAGTGTTGAATGCTGTTGTCGATTACCTGCCAAACCCGACCGAGGTAAACCCTCAGCCAGAGGTTGAC
>JABIVN010000589.1 GCA_018667205.1 Gammaproteobacteria bacterium
ATGGCAACGGATATCCCGCCGCATAACCTCAATGAAGTCGTTAGCGCCTGCATTCGGTTGCTGGATAATCCCCAATCGACGCTGAATGACATTATGGAACATGTTCGTGGTCCTGATTTCCCAACTGGTGCCGAGATAATCTCCAGTAGCGAAGACATCAGGCAAATTTATGAAACAGGGCGGGGTGCAATTCGAGCGCGCGCGATTTATTCGCGTGAGGACGGTGATATTGTAATAACTGCGCTACCGTTCCAAGTTTCGGGCACTAAAATCCTTGAGCAGATTGCGGGACAAATGCAGGCTAAGAAGCTGCCAATGGTAGTTGACCTTCGTGATGAGTCCGACCATGAATGCCCCACCCGAATTGTCGTGGTACCAAAGTCTAACCGAGTGGATGCCGATCAGCTTATGGCGCACCTTTTCGCGACGACCGATCTTGAAAGAACCCACCGGGTGAACTTCAATATGATCGGTATCGATGGCAAGCCAAGGGTGCGGCCGCTCCTTGAGTTGCTCAATGAATGGTTGAAGTTCAGAACAGATACAGTGCTCAGACGGCTGCAATTTCGGTTGGACAAGATCCTTAGTCGATTGCACATTCTTGAAGGCCTAATGATCGCCTACCTGAATATTGACGAGGTGATCAAAATCATACGGACCGAGGAGAAGCCCAAACAGGCGCTGATTAGGGCGTTCAAACTGTCGGACCTGCAGGCTGACGCGATTCTTGATCTGCGCTTACGCCAACTTGCCAGGTTGGAAGAAACCCGTATCTCGGGCGAACAAGATGAACTCAATTCAGAACGAGTCGACCTTGAAAAAACGATTAAGTCGAAAGCCAGGCTGAAAACGCTCATCAAAAAAGAGCTGATGGAAGATGCTGAAACCTTCGGTGATGATCGGGTTTGCGAGATCGTGGTGCGCGGTGATGCGCAAGCTTTTGCAGAAAAAGACCTAATATCGACAGAATCGGTCACGGTTGTGCTCTCGCAGAAAGGATGGGTCCGGGCGGCAAAAGGTCATGAGGTAAATCCGGAAGACCTGAGCTATCGTTCTGGAGATGGGTTTCTACAAGCGCTGCCTGGCCGCTCGAATCAGGACGCCATATTTTTCGATTCAACAGGGCGTGCTTATACTGGCGCCATGCACACTTTGCCCTCAGCCAGGGGTCAGGGAGAGCCTTTAACTGGACGGTTCAATCCGCCAGCGGGGGCTTTCTTCACCGGTGTGGTGTTGGGTGAAAAAGACACTCGGTTTGTTCTCTCCAGTGACGCTGGTTACGGTTTCATTGGTACTCTTGAAGACATGGTGACCAAGAACAAGGCAGGAAAATCGGTATTGTCGGTGCCAAAAGGCGGCATTGTTAACCCTCCAGCGCTGCTTGGTGAAGAAAAATATGACTATATTGCCGCGTTCAGCAACGAAGGTCGGTTGCTGATCTTCCCGGTTGCTGATCTCCCTAGTCTAGGGCGCGGTAAAGGCGTGAAGATAATGAACATTCCCAAGGACAGGGTGGAGTCCCGTGAGGAATTTATGGCTTATGTTCGGGTCTTTTCAGAAGTAGATACGCTTGTTGTTCAATCCGGTAAACGAACGCTGAATCTTAAGATAGATGATCTTGAACACTATCGAGGGGAAAGGGCACGGCGTGGTATGAAATTGCCACGCGGTTTCCAGAAGATTGATGGCGTGCTGGTAGACAAGGGCGACTAGTCTTTGGTCGCAAGCTGGCTAGCCTGATGATTCAGCAGGTCAGGATCGATCAGTCCCTCGATTTTGATCAGGCTATTTGAGTCCACCAGCGCATGGTGAAAGGACTGTAATTCTACTCGGTCCGATAAGAGTGAATACTCATCAGTAGCGATCAGGTTGCCCTGTGCAATTGACGCTAGATAGCTTGCAGCCTTGCGAATTTTTTCTGGTTCTTCGTTCAGCAGGTCAAGGGTGCCGCCAAACGCGACCTTACCGTTTACCTTAGCGGCTATCTTTTGAATGAGCAGCCCAGAGCAGGTCGCCATGTACATGGCGTCCGGGCTGTCAAAATGAATGACGAGCTCTTCGGGCGTGGTTTGCTCAACGATACCCCCGTACAGGTTTGCCGCCTTGAAAAACTTGTCGAAGTGCTGCTCCAGGTGTCTTGCCGGCCGGATCCTAACGACCAGTATGCATTCTTCCGAAGGTCCTTGATAAGCTTGCGGTGGCGTTTCAATGACCAGGCCATCAGCCTGTTGGGATTGAGGCTCGTGGTTAATCCAGCGGCTTATTGATGTTGTAAATCGCCAGATTAGAAAGCTGTACGCCACGCCAAGTCCTAATAAAATCCAACCTAATAACAGAAGGTTTGTTTCCGTATGTAAAACTGTCACCCGAACTCTGCCAACCAGAGAATCGTGGAAAGTTACTTCTGCCGTATAGGACGTGTGGGCTCTTGCTTCCTTGCCACTTTGGGCGATCAGTTGGTTGCTTTCGTCGTAAATGCCGACGAACTCCAGGGGTTCATTGCGGGTGAGTTGCGCGACCGTGACGTTAAGGGTGAGCAGGTTGCCCTCTACTACGTCGCTAGCGACTTGTGCGGCTAACTGCCGAGCCGATGACTGGCCGAATCGGGATTGCTCTAATTTGTGTGCTTTCGATTGATATTGAGTGATGGCGAGGAATACGACCGCGCCAGCGAGAAGTGGAAGGACAACGAGTAAGGCAGTGAGTCGACGCTTCCTGTGGCGTTTCCCGTCAGTCATGGATCCCGTGGCACGTAATAAAATCGCTGCAGAGTATAGCCGATAACGGGCCCTGCAACATTGCTACTGCTATCGTTTGCCGCATAATACGGACTCATCAAGGAGCCTCCATGAACGAACTGGTGTTGATCAGTGTGTCGGGCGAAGACAAGCCCGGTATCACCGCCACAATTTCAAAATTGTTAGGCAGTCTGGACGTCGACATTCTAGACGTTGGGCAGTCGGTTATTCACAAACACCTGTCTCTTGGAATTTTGGTCAATGTACCCGGCATTCTTAAAGAGGTTCTTGACGCGTTGCGTCAGCAATCTGAGCGATTAGGCGTCCAGATCAGGTTCACCCCCGTTTCTGAAGAAAGTTACGAGCAATGGGTCGGGCTCCAGGGTGCATCCCGTTATATTCTGACGTTGCTGGCGCGGCGTATCAAAGCTTCACATATCGCAACGGTGTGTGAAATCATCGTTGCAAACGGCCTTAATATTGACAATATCATGCGGCTCTCTGGTCGGGTGCCACTGCGTGAAGTCGGCGATATATCGAAAGCCTGTGTAGAGTTTTCATTACGTGGGGAACCCGGTGAATCGTTCCGGGAACAACTCCTGGCGGTTTGCGCAGATCTCGATATCGATGTGGCTGTACAAGAGGACGGGATCTATCGACGGACCCGTAGGCTCATCGCTTTTGATATGGATTCAACGCTGATCAAAACAGAAGTGATTGACGAGTTAGCCGTAGAAGCTGGTGTTGGTGACCAAGTGGCTGATATTACATCACGGGCAATGGCCGGAGAGTTGGATTTTGCGATGAGTCTTGCGAAACGGGTGGCACTTCTCGAGGGACTCCCCGTTAGTGCGCTTGCGAAAGTCGCGGATCGATTACCTTTAATGGAAGGTGCCGAGCATCTTTTCAAGACGCTTAATCACCTTGGGTACAAAACGGCGATTTTATCGGGCGGATTTAGCTATTTTGGAAAATTGTTACAGGAAAAGCTTGGCGTTGATTATGTCTATGCGAATGAGTTGGAGATAGCCGACGGGGTTCTCACCGGGCGTGTGCTCAACCCTATCGTGGACGCAGGCCGTAAAGCCGAACTCTTGAAGCAATTAGCGGATAAGGAAGGGATATCGCTGCAGCAAACGATTGCGGTTGGTGATGGCGCAAACGATTTAGCGATGCTGGACATTGCAGGGCTTGGAATTGCCTTTCATGCCAAACCGATCGTCAGGGAAAGTGCAGGTCACGCAATTTCCACATTAGGCCTGGATAGTCTTCTTTACCTGATGGGCATCAGGGACAAGGAATTGCATCATATCTAGCCGTGCCCATTGTCTTCTCTAGAGCCCCTCAGAAGAAAAATCGTAGTCCATGTCATCGAGTGGTTCAGAGATGTAGTTGCCCTGTATGTAGTTAATACCGGTCATGAATAGTGTTGGTAGGGTCGAGGGGTGTTCTATACCGGAGATTGCAGTTAAAACGCCGGAGGTCTGAAGCGACCGAACCATTTCTATTAATTCTTCTTGTTTTTCTTCACTTTCATCAATGTGGTTTGCGAAAGAGCTATCCAATTTCACAATGTCCGGCGTCAGATGTTTGAGCAGATTGAACGGATTTAGAGAGCAACCAAAGTGGCTGATGGAAGACTTGATATGTAGCGCCTGTAAACCCTTTGTGAACTTGGCTGCCTGCTTGATATAGGAGGTCGCATCATTCTCATGTAACTGGAAGACGATGCTGTCGCTTGTAAGCCTCGAAGCCTTCAGAGAGACACTCACCCATGGCAAAAACTCCTCATCGGCGAGTGTCTTGTGACTAACATTAATGAACAGTCTCGCCCTCCCGCCTGCTTCTCTCTGCCTTGCCAGTTGTTTGATCGATTGAAACACCACCCACCTGTCTATTTTTCGAAGTAATCCCGCTTCCTCTGCCGGCCCCATAAATTGACCTGGCTGAAGAACGTTGCCATCTTCATCCTGAAGTCTGAGTAACACTTCGAATTGTCCTTCATCTTCTCCGCGTAGTGAAATAATGGGCTGGAAATCAAGTTTGAACTTGTCCTTGTCAAGGCCATCGCTTACCAGTGTTTTAAGCGTCTCTATGGTTAAGGACTGGCCCCCCTCCCCAATAACAAGCCTCTTTGGTTCATAGAAAGCAATGGCATTCCCCGTCATGATTGAGTCAGACGCCTGATATGCCCTGGATATTGCTTGTTCGACCGTAGGGGTGTTCTCAGCAATCATTGAAAGCCCGATACTGAGTGTTAACTGGTAATTTTTACCGGAAACCTGGGACATATGGCCCTCTGCCGTGGCCCGAATGGTCTCCGCTAACGCTTCCGCCGCAGCCTTATCACTGCCCTCAATCAGCACCGTAAAAACATCATCCCCGAAACGGGCCATTAGATGATCGTTCGGTACCTTACCGCGTATCACATTGGCCAGATCACCCAATACGACGTCAGCGTTTGAAATCCCCGCGTCAGAACGCATGCGAGGGAAATGGTCTATGACCATGTAGAAGATAATAGAAGATTGCTTCCCCTGATTTGCGTTGTCAACGGCCTGGTCGAGTACTTCTAGGAAGTACTGCCGGTTGTACAGGCCTGTCAAAAGATCCTGGCTGGATACTTCCTTAACCCTGTCCTCTGACACGGATGAGTCTACAAGTGGTCTAAAGATGGCCTGGGTGCAAGACTCGCTATCGTAGGTCGCGGGTGACATGGTCAGTATCGTCAGCATGGTTTCCCCTTCGCTATCCACGCAGCCAAACTCTGCTTCCTTGGTCTCGTCCTTCTCAAAAGATTTTAGGAAAGTTTTAAACTTTCCCTGATCCTCATTGGTAATCAGGTCAATGATGGGAATGCCGGCATACTCGTCCGCGTCCTCATAGCCAAACAGTTCTGCGTAGGCTTGGTTGGTGTAGATGTGCATGCCTTCGTGAACATAGGCTATTGCGGTTGTGGATGAATCGAGCAGTAGCTTGTTTCGTCGGTCTGTTTCCTTCAGTTCGACCTCGGTCCGTCGTTTCTGGCGCCGAGTTTCCAGGTTGGTCAGTTCTCGCTGGATTATCAGTAGTAGTCGCTCGTCGTCGTCGTCGAGCGCCACATCAATGGCGCCCATTTTCATGCCTTCGGTGATTGACCCAGGGTCGCGGTTATCGGCTAGCATGATGACGGGTATGTCTTTATCCAGCATTTGAAGCTGGGAGATCACTGTTTGTATTGTAAATCCGTTAGCCTCGTTGGCTGCCAGGATCAAGTCCCAGGGCTGTTTGGAAATTTTTGATGAGAAGTCAGCTTCGGATCCAATCTGGTGGGCGCGAGTTGCGTGCCCTGCTGTCCTGAGCAAGACGATAAGTTCTTCCGCACGATTCAGGGATGGTTCCAGAATCAACAATCTAATGGGTTCTTTGTCGCTCATCTACGTCCCTTTGATCAAGTTCAAACTATAGCATAGGGTGCGTCCGCGAAAAGTGAGCCCTATGGTCATCATTGACCTGCGATAACCTGTTTAGCGTTCGCACCAGGTATTTCTCTTGCTAGCTTTGGTACAAGGTAGCCCGGCAACTGCCCCGATATTTGTCGTATTAAGTTGATGCCCTCGGCTTCCGAAACGTCGAAATGCTGCGCCCCCGCGACGGGATCAAGAAGATGCAGATAATAAGGCAGCACACCCGCGTTAAACAATTTTCTGGACAGGTTAATCAGTACCTCCGCTGAGTTATTAACGTCGCGCAGCAAAACACTCTGGTTGAGTAAGGTAGCGCCAGCATCCCGCAGTGAACCGATAGCGTCAACGACGTGGTCATCGATTTCGTTGGCGTGGTTAGTGTGCAAAACAAAGACGACTTTTTTCTGACACCGCCTGACCCAGTCAATCAATTCCAGACAAATTCGCTGTGGGATGACAACCGGTAGCCGGGTATGCAGCCTGATCGTGTCGATCGTCTCGATGGAATCGATTTTTGTGATAATGCCG
>JABIVN010000590.1 GCA_018667205.1 Gammaproteobacteria bacterium
CGATTGCAGTATCCATATTGCCATTCCAGGAAAGATAACCAACAGCGCCACCAAAAACTCCCCGCTTCTCGGGCTCCAACTCATCAATGATTTCCATCGCCCTGACTTTTGGGGCTCCGCTCAAGGTTCCCACCGGCAGTGTCGCTCGAAGCAAATCGATTGGACCCAGGCCGACCTTAATCTGGCCACGGACATTTGATGCGATATGCATCACATGAGCGTAGCGCTCAACCGTCATTATCTCACTAACTTCTACCGATCCTGTTTTACAAACCTTCCCAATATCATTTCGGCCAAGGTCAATCAGCATCAAATGCTCCGCGATTTCTTTGGGGTCGGCCAACAGTTCTTTTTCCAGCGCCTGGTCTTCAATTTCATCACGGCCGCGTCGCCTTGTGCCTGCCAACGGGCGAACAGTAACTTCACCGTGATCAAGTCGAGCGAGTATTTCAGGTGAAGAACTGACTATCTGAAAGTCTTCCAGGTCAAGGAAATACATATACGGCGACGGGTTGAGTGAACGCAGGGCACGATAAAGATTTAGCGGATCACTTTCGAATGCGACTGACATCCGCTGAGCAAGAACAACCTGCATGACATCGCCCTCTACGATGTAATCTTTAATCTTCTCAACATCAACTTTATAGGCCTCCTCGCCATAATTCGATACAAAATCCGCCTCATGCAATCGAGGCCCTTGCACAGGATTATGCAAATCTTTCGGCACGTTCGTCTGGAGGTCCTGTTTCATCTGCTGAAGCCGGGCCTGCCCCAATTCATAGCTTCCATCCACAGCAGGGTCGGCATGCGTTATCAGGTGGATACGGCCGAGTACGTTGTCAAAAACGATCACATCGTTGGAGACCATAAGAATAATGTCTGGCGTTCCAAGCGTGTCTGGCGGTGCGCTTTGGCTTATCCTCTGCTCGACATAGCGAATTGTGTCATAACCAAAGTATCCAACCAGCCCGCCAGTATAAATCGGCAGATCTTGAAGCTCCGGGTAGGAAAACCTCGATTGGAACTCTTCGACAAAAGCCAGAGGGTCCTCAACCCGAAACTGGTCAGTTACCTCACCCGATTTCTCTAAGGTAATCTCGTCGCCGGTGATTTTGACGACACAATCGCACGGTAAACCGACCAGCGAGTACCGAGCCCATTTCTCACCACCCTGGGCAGCAGACTCAAGCAGATAGCTATAGGGGCCCCTTGCTACTTTTACGTAACAAGATAACGGCGTGTCCAAGTCGGCAAACAGGGTTCGAACCAACGGGACATGGTTGTAACCATCTTTGCCAAGTTTAATAAATTGTTCAGGTGTCATTGCTCTCTACCGGGTTTTAAAAGCTTTCTTAAAGCTTTTCTTAAACAACTTTCTTAACCAAACAGGGGCTTTCACCTCGGGTTGGGGCTTCAGCGTTGACTTCGCCAATAGCGCCAATAGAGCGGGGGAATCGGCCAGACTATACCGATTGGATACCTGAAGAGAGCGTTCATGAGACATCCCATTTAACTGCGGTGAGCTTAAAACAATCCATTGGTGTTTGACAAGATGGAAGCTCCTGGAAGGCAGACACCTTTATTTAGCGTTTATTGCCGATTTCATCGCTGAGATGGTCGCAGAATAATCTTTATTACCGAAGATCGCCGAACCCGCAACAAAGGTATCGGCCCCAGCGGATGCTATTTCACCGATATTCTCTACGTTGACGCCACCGTCGATCTCCAGACGGATATTGAAGCCGCTACTGTTAATTCTTTGCCTGGCTTCTCTTAGTTTATCCAGCGCTGAGGGGATAAAAGACTGGCCACCAAAACCAGGGTTAACCGACATAATCAAGATCATATCAATCTTGTCCATCACATGATCGAGGTAGTGCAAAGGTGTGGCCGGGTTAAACACCAGGCCGCTCTTACACCCGAGAGACCGAACCAGTTGCAGGGATCGATCAATGTGCGCAGAGGCTTCGGGGTGAAAAGTAATATAACTGGCACCAGCGGCGGCAAAATCCTCAATCAAACCATCGACAGGGCTAACCATCAGGTGCACATCAATGGGTGCTTTAATCCCGAAGCTTCGAAGGTCTGAGCATATTTTGGGTCCAAAAGTCAGCACAGGGACATAGTGGTTATCCATGACATCGAAGTGAATAATGTCCGCACCAGCCTCAAGCACGGAACTGACCTCGTCGCCGAGCCGTGCGAAGTCGGCTGACAATATTGATGGCGCTATCATATTCACTCCTGGGGGTTACTCCTTTTTGCGCGTCATTCTACTGACTTCATTTTGCTTTTACTAACCAGTATCAGACGTCACACGCCTAAAGTGAGCCTATGCGGATTGGCCCAGCATTTCTCGTAATTGCCTGAGCCGGCTTGCCGTACCGACATCACACCAAACACCATCGTGCTCTACACCTAAAAATCTCCCACCTTTAACGGCTTCATCAAAGACTTTCCGCAACGTGAACATGGCACCTGAAACATCCCGCACCAGGTCAGGGTGCAGCATTCCGGTACCGGTATAGGTCAATTTGTCACCACCCGCTCGCAAAATCGAGTTCTCGTCAGGCGAGTAATCACCTTCCGGGTGATGCGCAGGGTTATCAGTCATCACCAACAGCCCCAGCATCCCAGTGGGTAACGCCTTCGGCAACCGCCCAAGGTCAAAGTCCAGGTAAGTATCTGCGCTGATGACAAGAAAGGGAGAATCTCCCAGCAGCGGCAGGGCTTTCTTAATTCCACCACCGGTCTCCAGCAATTCAGTTTCGAAGGAATAACGGATGTTTACGCCGAACTGCCTTCCGTCGCCCAACCTTGCCTTAATCTGATCCCCAAGATGATGAAGGTTGATGACCACATCCTGAATACCCGCGATTTGCAGCCGTTCAAGATGATGTTCAATCAGGGATTTTCCCCTCACCTCAAGTAAAGGCTTAGGCGTCGTGTCAGTTATTGGTCTCAGGCGCTTCCCTAGGCCGGCAGCCAGCAGCATCGCTTTCATCGCATTACCCTTTTCAGGTCACGAACCTTTGGCAGGATTTCGGCAAGCAGCCATTGATGGAGGCGTTCGAACTCAGGATAGATTGCTGAAGTTTCAACCAGGTAATCCACCACCAGCGGAATATCTGCAAGATAGCCTGACTTCCCATCGCGCAGATTCAACCTGCTGAAGACGCCCAGGCACTTTAAATGCCTTTGAGCCCCCATA
>JABIVN010000591.1 GCA_018667205.1 Gammaproteobacteria bacterium
AACCTGTTACGCACCGACTGCCCATGTTCCTGTGCATGCTGAGCTTCAGATCCAGACGCACGAAATTCGGTTCTCAACGGATGCTACTAATCGTTGGAGGGCTACTTTTGGCGCTTTCTATAGTGATCTGGATCTAGAGGAACGAGTTGATTTTCGCTACCTAAACCAAGATGTGCTGTTTGCTGGTGTTGCCGGGTTCGCTGATAATTTCTCACAACCTAACGCATGGAAGTCCGAGGAAGGGGCCTATCCTAAAAATACTGCATTTCGAAATGATATTCATCGAACCGACGAAAACTACGGGATATTTGGTGAGATCACGATTGATATCAGCGAGCAGTTCGCAGTAACCCTGGGGGCGCGTTATTACGACTATGAAGTGGATATGGAAGGAAGCGCTAACAGTTCCTTTTGTACGTCGCGGGGTTTCTTTGGCAACAACGACAGTAACTCGTTTGGCACAAACATCAGTGATTTGTATGACGGCGACGGAGAGTTCACCAATATCTTTAACTGCGCCTCCCCGCAGCAAGTATTTACGGAGGCAGACCTTACGCCGACGACCGACCCTAGGGTTGTCGGCGGTGTCCGCGCCCCTGATGTTGCTCAAGACGATGGCGTAATCGGCAAGATCAATTTTTCCTGGACGCCGGATGATAATCAGTTGTATTACATCACCGCCTCAGAGGGGTTCCGTACTGGTCTGCTCAATAGGCCCGGAGGTACGCCCAATCCTCAGGGGAATTTTACGGTACCTTATGACCTGACTTCAGACGAGTTGACTAACGTCGAATTTGGCTGGAAAGTTGACTTGCTCGATGGTCAGCTCAGGCTGAACGGTAATATGTACTTTATGAAAATCAAGGACATGCAAACGACGATCTTTGATACCAGTATCGTTAACCTGTTCTTTTCGGATAACGCCGCCGATGCCGAAGTCAAAGGCATTGAGGGTGACTTTATCTGGGCACCGAACAGCATTAGTGGCTTGACGGTAACTGGGGGATACTCATTCCTTGATTCCGAGATCACGAAAAAAATCACCCCTACCGACGATATTGTTGAAGGTGATGAACTCGCGTACGCGCCTGGTTTCCAGGGCAGCCTGGCAGTGCGCTACGAATGGCAGCTCCAGTCCGGTCTGACCGCGCATTTTATGCCACACGTTTCGTTTTCCGATGACTCATGGAGTGACGTGATCCGAATCAATCGGATCAAGATTGACAGCTGGATGTTGGTTGGACTGACCGCAGGGGTCGAGTCTGATACCTGGTCGGCTACTTTGTTCGTTGATAATCTGACTGACGAGAAGGCCGCAATGAGCACCTGGTTTGGTGCCGACGTTGAGCGAACCGTCTATGCGCGCCCGTTGACAGCAGGAATACGAGCTTCGTACAATTTTTAATAAATTAGGCGAAAAATAGGACCCGCGAACGCGCCCCGTTAAGGGGCGCGTTTTTCGGTAAATAAAATAGTGGATATAGAACCTTTACCAACATCATTGTCAGCATCGCTAAGCGTGATCCAGCAAAGGATCGTTGCCTGTGAGTTCGCAGGTGCGCTGACAGATCTCACTGAACTTCTGGAATCCTATCCAAACAGTGAAGACGCGCTCTATATGTTAGCGCTCTGCAATCGATACACACGCTGCTTTCAGGAATCCCTATCGATACTAAGCCGGCTTGTCGAACTCGTACCGGATAGTGGCCGCGCCTGGCAAGAAACTGGTCACACGCATCGTGATATGGGTCAACTCCAGGAAGCGTTGAACGACTATACCCGTGCCTGTCAGCTAAACCCCGCGCTTGCAGGCAGTTGGAATTCAATGCAAAAGATCGCAACTCAACAGGGAAGAATGCGGCAAGCAGATTATGCCCAGCGCAACATCGAAAGAATAAAGAAAACCCCTAAGCCCTTAGTCGTGGCCGCGGACATGATCGCGGAAGGAAAGCTGCTTCGGGCAGAAGACATCTGTAGGGATTTCCTGAAGAAGGTGCCGCATCATATCGAGGCGATGCGTCTGCTTGCAGATATTGGTCTCAAGCTAGGGGTATTGACCGATGCGGAATTTCTGCTCGAAAGTGCGGTCCTGTTCGCGCCAGACAATGTGCAGGTTCGAATGGATTACATACAGGCACTGACCCGGCGCCAGTTTTATGGCAAAGCATTAGAGCAGTCGAAGCACCTGCTCGACGGTGAGCCGAATTCTGCGCAATTTCAATCGCTCCATGCGGTGAGTTCAGTCCAGGCAGGCGATTTAGAGACTGCCTTGCTCATGTTTGACAAGGTGCTTACGACGCTGCCCAACGATCCAAGGACTCTGACGTCCAAAGGACACGCGCTGAAAACCCGTGGAGACTTTGACGTTTCCGTTGATAGCTATCGTCAGGCGTTACTCGCCCATCCTGAGCATGGTGAAGCCTACTATGCACTCGCGAACCTCAAGACCTACCGGTATTCAGATACTGAGCTGAAAGCGATGCACGCCCAGCAGGCTAACCCTCAACTAACGCACATGGATCGAGTTTACTTGTCCTTTGCCTTGGGTAAAGCCTATGAAGACCAGGGAGACTATGAGCACTCTTTCAATCAGTATGCTCGAGGCAACGCGCTTAAAAAGACGCAGAGCCGCTACAGCGCGGAAGTAACCACTCGGGATATCCAGGCGCAAATTTCGGTATGTGATACCGACTTTTTTCGAACCATGGATGGCGCAGGCCACCAGGGATCGGACCCGATCTTCATTGTAGGTCTTCCAAGAGCAGGGTCTACACTGTTGGAACAGATTCTGTCTTCCCACAGTCTGGTGGATGGTACCCAGGAGTTGCCTAATATTCTGTCCCTGTCCCAGTCGTTGCGGCGACGAGGCCGTCAGGAGTTTGGCAGCGATTACCCACAGATTCTTGAAAAAATGAACAAAAATGAATTCACAGAATTCGGTAGAACATTTATCGAGGAAACCAGAATCCATCGACTTGGCGCGCCCTATTTTATTGACAAAATGCCGAATAATTTTCGTCACATCGGTTTAATACGCTTGATGCTTCCGAACGCCAAGATCATTGATGCGAGACGTCATCCCATGTCGTGTGGCTTCAGTGTTTTCAAACAGCTTTTTGCCGAGGGACAGGAATTCAGCTACTCGCTGGAAGATATCGGCCAGTATTACGCCAACTACCTTGAGCTGATGGATCATTGGGACCGCGTGCTGCCGGGGTTTGTTTTAAGAGTTCAGCACGAGGATGTTGTCGATGATCTGGAAGCGCAGGTTCGACGAATACTTGAGTTTTGTGGATTGCCTTTTGAGCAAAGCTGCATCAATTATTACGACACCGTGAGGGACGTTAGAACGCCAAGCTCCGAACAGGTGCGCCAGCCCATTTTTAAAACAGCCCTTGAACAATGGCGCAATTACGAATCTGAACTTCAGCCGCTCATAGAGGCGCTTGGGCCTCAGGCGCGGGAGCGTTTCCCCATTGAGCCTTAATCCACTGCATAACACGAGTCTTTAATTTTTCGAGGAAGGTACTTGCCCCGTCGAATGCTGCGTAAAGCAGCAGTATAGACATGGAGATGGCGGCGACGACATAAAGTGCGGCCTCGGTCCCAGTGGAAACGATTCCGGTCATCACCGGGCCGACGATGGAGCCAGCCCCGTGCAGCAGCAGAAACAGTGTAGCGATTTCAACGCGTGACAGATCACTCTTTGCATTTGCCTCTGCGGCGCACAAGCCGTACAGGCTGAGGCTTGTCCCGCCGAAAAGAAACATGATAATGGCTAAGTGTCCTGTATTCTGGGGAACCACCAGTATTCCCGTAACGGCGACCAAAGTGCAGGCTAAGGCCGTGGCGGAGATAACCTTTACTCTGCCGATGCGATCAGCGAGGTAACCTAGCGGTAGTTGAAAAACACCCCCTCCGATGACGATAGCCAGCATCACGTAACTAACAGAAGCGGACTGCAGGCTGTTTTTTTCGGCGATAAGTGGCGCCATAGTCCATAGACTACCCGTGACCACCCCCGACAGAAACGAGCCAACTCGGGCAATGCGTGGCAGAGCGTAGACGGATGCTGTTCGAAACTCCTTTTGTTTCAGCGCCATGGGTTGGTCTTCACAGAACAGGCCGACAGGAACGAGCGCCAGCATCATCATCACCGCGGCCCCAGTGAAAAGCATATTGGCAGGCAGCAGGCCATAAAGAACCTGTCCAGCGGCGATGGCGATCAAGGTCACCATGATATATACCGCAATTAATCGAGCGCGTTGGTGATCGAGAGCATGCTCATTGAGCCAGCTTTCAGCGGTCGTGTAGATGGCTGCCAGACACCAGCCGTTGACGAGTCTAAGTAGTATCCAGACAGGCAACAGCTGAATTGCTTCAAGCATGAGTAGACTGGCTGCAGTAAGACCAGTCACAGTAAGGAAAACGCGGATGTGTCCTGCGCGGGATAGGAGTTCCGGAACACTCAGGCAACCCAGAACGAAGCCGAAAAAATAGGCAGCAGCGGTTAGCCCGATTTCTGTATCGGACCAGCCAATCGATCGCGCATGGACCGGCAGCAGGGTCAGTTGCAGGCCGTGCCCTGCCAGTAGTATGCCGATTGACACCAGCAGCAGTTTGATGCTTTTGGCCACGATAACGCTTGTCCTGTGAATGAGTTTTACCGCGCGCATTGTATGGATGGGCGCGCTGACGTAAATCAAAATAAATTTGATGCGACGTAAAAAAAATGTAACATCGGGAGCCCACCTGAGAGTATCCGGCCATGGATATCGATCTGTTGAAAACATTTGTTGAGGTCAATCGCACGCGCCATTTCGCTCGCGCTGCGGAGAACTTGTTTGTGACCTCCGCCGCCGTTTCGGCTAGGGTAAAACAGCTCGAAAACCAGCTTGGTGTCCACCTTTTCATTCGCCAGCGTGGCAATCTTAGAATGTCCCTTGAAGGCGAAAGGTTGCTCCCCCATGCTGAGACAATGATCGCAGCCTGGGCGAGAACCGTGCACGAAGTTCAGCTCCGGCCCGAGGTTGATGCTCGACTAGCGCTGGGCTCAACACCAGGAATCTGGTTGTTGTCGCTACAGGAAAGGTTAGCGGAAATCAGAGGAATGTCACCAGAGATAGCGATTCAGGCAGAGGGCCACTCGTCAGAGGAATTAGTCGGAAAGGTCATGAACGGAACACTGGACCTGATTATTCTATACGATCCACCAACCAGTACCGATCTGACATCGGTGAAAATCGGTGAGTTGAAGTTGGGCCTGGCTGCTTCCGCGGAGGGTGAGAGGCTGAATGATGCGCTTACAAAAAATTACATCTACGTGGACTGGGGAACCGCATTTGCTAATTTTCACGCGAAGCGGTTTGGTGAAAGTGTCGTCGTTGGTCTGCAGGTTAACATGGCCAGTATTGCACTTGAGATCCTGTCACGGACATCCGGTGCGGCGTATCTGCCTTCAAGTCAAATCGCGTCTAATGACTTTCTTCACTCGGTTAAGGGCGCACCAAGTTATCGTCGGGCTATTCATGCCAGTTACCGGGAGTCCTCCGAAAGACTCAGTGCAATCAAAACGGTGTTGGAACAGGTGAGGGACCTAAGGATTTGATAGGTCGGGTTTCCTGGAAGGAGCCAAAACTCACTGATTTTCCGGAGCATATCAAGCCAACCAAAAATACGGCGTCGTCTGTGTTCCCCCCGCCCCCGGGTTTTGTTGCTCAAAATGACCGCTTCCGCTGTCAACCGGTCCATTAAACCGCCTGTTTTTGTTTCGCGCTTGATCGCTGGATCGCAGGCGCTTGGAAAAGCGCAGTGTGATCCAAGTGCCGCAACGCAGCGTATTTGAATCAGGGGGGTACAACCCTGTTTGCCCGAAATGCTATGTTAAACCGGTGGTGTTACGGCGGATCATCCTAACCAGTAAGGAAAAAGAAACGTGGAGATCAGCTTCGTGTATGACGAGATTCGAACTGCCATTTCTATGCGCCTGGTCGAGGGTGTGTCGGAGAGTCAAGGGTGATGATTGCGATGATTCGGCTAATTATCCCGTTTTTGGTGTTGCTTCCAATAGAGTCTTTCGCCATTTATAAGCCTGAATACGTTGTGCTGGAAAAGACGGGCGAACTCGAGGTTCGTCAGTATCCAACGCTGATCGTCGCTCGCACTCGGGTCCAGGCAGATTTTGAGGATGCTGGGAACATGGCGTTTAGGCGTCTTGCAGGATATATATTCGGGGACAATGCGGAGGAGCAGAAAATATCAATGACGGCTCCGGTGACGATGGCGCCAGAGTCAACAGGCGAGGGCGCTTACTGGGTCAGTTTCTTTATGCCCGAAGAGTACCAGCTCGCTGATCTCCCGGCGCCCAATGATGGGTCGGTAGAAATTATCCGTGTGCCCGCGACGAAAATGGCTGTCGTTATTTATAAAGGGGGTTGGAGTGAAGGGAGCTATGACACGCATAGGGAGCGGCTAATGACGCTGCTGTCAGACACGCGCTGGAAGATAAGCGGGGAGCCAGTTTGGGCAAGGTACAACTCACCGTTTCGGCCATCCTTCATGCGTACTAACGAAGTCATGGTGCCGGTCGAGTAAACATTGCGCAGCGGTGTCTACCAGGCCGAACTGCCAGGCTCGCCTTTGATGGGTCCGACCAGGTCGGGACTGACCCATCCCCCATAGTAGCCCCCGGGTTGTGTCGAGACCCGTTGTTCCCCTAAATAACAGTCAACTATTGCCGGATAAAAAGCCACCCAGCGGTGAAGAATCTGAAATGCCGGGAACATGTCTGTATAACGCCAACCCGCATTTGCCGCCCCGGGTAAAGATAATGATTCGGCAAGTCCCTTCCATTCGCAGAGGGAGCGAGAGGCTTCGGCGGTCATTGGTGCGAAAACATCCTCTGGTGGGAAGTAATAGGTAGGTGCCCCGGCGGTTTCAAGAACCCTTCGACCCCGTTGCGTTTCTGCGATGATTTGTGTTTTAAAACGGACAGTCATCGTGACGGGCACATCCTCTATGACCGGCGGCCTGGGGAAATCCCAGACCGAAGACTGTCCCTGTTTGGGTTCGGTCGCAAATGCTGGACGAGATCCGCCCCTGTACCGCCAGTGGGATCGAGCATTTTCTATCTCTGGAGTTTCTCGGAGCAAAGGTACGCTCATCGTGTCACCGGGGTTCAAATTTTTTCTCCTAATCCGAGGCAAGCTAACGGACGTGATTGTCTTTTGGTGAATGTGGGACTGTAGCATTACTGATCGGTCGTTAGGTTCGTTAAATTTTAAGGTTCCTCCGTTCTTATTGTGCGCCAAAGATGATGGTGATGTAATTGATCTTCTCTGTCTATCTGAACGTATTACAGCAGTAACAATTTATAATAGGAAATCTAATGGTAACTCGAAGACAATTTATAAAGCTCAGTTCAATCGCTGCTACATTGCCCCTGCTGAGTCAGGTCAAACTTATTTCCCCGGCATCGGCCGCCGCGATCGAGAAGGTTCCGGTCAATGATCCCTCTGCCGTTGCATTGAAGTATGTAGAGGTCGCTAGTAAGGCTTCCAGAACGGACAAGATGGGAGTGGCTGGGTCAGATCAGATTTGCGGCAACTGCCTATTTTACAAAGACAGCGAGACGCCAGCAATGGGTGGGTGTGCATTGTTTCAAAACCGTTTGGTAGCGAAAGCAGGCTGGTGTATGGGCTGGGTTCCTGTCGCATAACGTGATGGCGAAGAAAAGCTCAATACTGGAAATCAGACAGGGGATGGACCGAATAGAGAGTACTCTGGACTCAGGGTGTTATCGCGTTGGGGACTGGCAAAAGTGCCTTGTTGGTTTAAAAGGTTTGGGGCGGGACGTAATGTTAACGTTGAGCGAGGACCTGACACGGATCAGTAACAAGCTCCACAGGCGCAATCGGTTCCCTGAAGCGCCGTTCTGGGCAGGGTTATTCTT
>JABIVN010000592.1 GCA_018667205.1 Gammaproteobacteria bacterium
AAGATCTGTGTCACCTTCGAAGCAACGGTGCGCTACCTCCCCGGGGGTAAAGTAAACGTCACCGGGACACCGGTCAGACAATCACTGGTTACCGGTGATGCTGCGACGGGGTTGGGGTTCCTGGGGTTCTCAGGTGAAAAACCGGTTCTGTTGGTGTTCGGCGGTAGCCTTGGGGCGGCAACGATCAATATCCAGGTTCGCAGGGCTCTGCCCGTGTTGCTCCAGGATTTTGATGTTGTTCATGTCGTGGGAAATGGAAACATAAAGGCTTCTATTGAACAGCCGGGCTACGTGCAAAAGGAATTTGTTGGAGAACTCTTTGGTCATGTGCTGGCGGCGGCAGCGATAGTTGTTTCCAGAGCGGGAGCAAATTCGCTCTATGAGCTACTGATTACAAGGAAACCTCATTTACTTATTCCGCTGGGAAAAGCTGCGAGCCGTGGGGACCAGTTGGATAATGCCCGTGTCTTTTCAGGCCTTGGCTTTAGCCGCGTGTTACACGAGGAAGCCCTAATGGGGGATGAAAAGTCAGACGATGTCTTCGTTGCATCCGTTAAGGACGTGTTTGTGCGCAGGGAACAAATCACAGCTCGACTGAAGTCGTTTGAAATTAAAGACAGTGTCAATCTGATCATCGACCTTATTCAGGAATCGGTTTAATAGGGATAAACGCATGAAAAATTTTTTATTGGGCGCAGTCTTGAATTTTTTTGTCGCGTCGTCATTCGCGGACGACGCGAATGAACTACTTCGGTATGTAGACCAGCACGGCGAAAAGTTCGACCGCCTTGCCCTGGAACTCTGGGATTACGCAGAACTGGGGTACCTTGAATCTCGTAGTTCTACCAAATTGCAACAGGTGTTGGCCGACGATGGTTTTGAAATTCAGGTCGGCGTCGCCGGGATTCCAACGGCGTTTATAGCAAGTTTTGGGGAGGGGAAACCCGTCATCGGTATTCTCGCCGAGTTCGACGCGCTGCCAGGTATCAGCCAGGCAGCGGTGCCAAGCCGTCAGCTGCTAGAAGGTAAAGAGAGCGGGCATGCCTGTGGTCATCATCTTTTTGGTGCTGGATCCACAGCAGCGGCGATGGCTGTGCGGCACTGGATGGAAAACAACAACGTGAAGGGGACCGTTAGGCTTTACGGCACGCCTGCTGAAGAAGGTGGTTCCGGTAAAGTTTATCTGGTTAGAGCAGGGTTGTTCGAGGATGTGGATACAGTGCTTCACTGGCACCCGTCCGATCGAAATTCCGCCAATGCTGAAACAAGTCTTGCCAACAAGTCAGCCAGGTTTAAATTCCGGGGTATTTCTGCGCACGCCGCGGCCGCGCCTGAAAGAGGTCGCTCGTCCCTTGATGGCGTTGAAGCAATGAACTTTATGGTCAACATGATGCGTGAGCACGTGCCTCAGGAAACAAGAATCCACTATGTCATTACCCAGGGCGGTGAGGCGCCCAATGTGGTCCCTGATTTTGCGGAGGTTTATTACTATGTCCGCCATCCTCAAGCAGAAAAGCTGAATGAACTATGGCAAAGAGTGATCAACATTTCTCGTGCGGCGGCACTCGGTACAGGGACAGATGTCGACGTCGAGGTAATGCACGGTAACCGCTCCCTGTTGCCTAATGAAAAACTGTCACGCCTGATGCATGCGAACCTGACGCAGGTCGGTGGCGTCAGTTACAACGCAGAAGAGCAGGCGTTTGCTGAAAAAATCAGTGGCTCACTGGGTGTTGGCAATTTTGTTGGCACGGAAAAAGAAATTCTTCCTTTTGAATTGCGCCAGGGTATGGGCTCTACCGATGTTGGCGACGTTAGTTGGGTAGTGCCTACTGTCGGTCTGCGCACTTCAACCTGGGTGCCGGGGACGGCGGCGCACTCATGGCAGGCAATCGCTGCTGGTGGAACGTCAATAGGCACAAAAGGCATGCGGGTAGCCGCAAAAGCGTTGTCGCTGACAGCGCGCGACCTGTTTCTGAATCCCCAGCTTGTCGAAGCCGGGCGGATAGAGTTTGAGCTTCGAAGGGGTGCGAACTTCCGCTATAAATCATTACTGGGGAACCGTGAGCCACCGCTGGATTATCGCCTTAAGTAGTTATTCATTAAATTAAGACCAAGGTAAATGCGTGCCCACCGCGGCGCGGCCAAGTCTCGTCGCTGCTTGGCCTTGCGGCTCTTGTGATTGATGAAAGCTGCGACCGGCTTGTCAGGGCGTCGTTACCAGCCCTGAATTTTTGGGTGGTCAAGGTCCAAATTCTTGTGCGATAGACTTGTCATTGGGGATTTCAGCATGGTAAAGTGGTGTTATACTTATGTACCACACCATACAACCTAAGTCGTCACACTAAATGCGGTGAACCTGTGCAAATCAGTTTTCATGACAAAAGCCCGATCTACCGCCAGTTGGCTGGGCGGCTTAGAGAGATGGTTCTGGAAGGGGTTTATCAAAATGGCGATGCATTGCCCTCGGTTCGACAGATTGCGAGTGAGCACCGAATCAACCCGATCACGGTGTCCAAAGCGTTCCAGATCCTGGTGGACGATGGTCTGGTCGAAAAAAAAAGGGGGCTTGGAATGTACGTAGGCGATGGCGCGAGAGAACAATTGCTGGAAGACGAACGCCGGGTTTTTATCGATATCGACTTACCTCAATTCCAGGAACGTGCGCAAAGGCTGGGTTTTATACTTAAAGATTTACTGCAGGAGGTGTCATGAGCGAAGTCGTTGAAGTACGAAATGTATCGAAACACTTTGGTGATTTTGCGGCCCTTGATGACGTGAGCTTCAATATCTCACCGGGGTCTATCGTCGGTTTGATTGGACCCAATGGCGCGGGGAAAACTACAACACTTAAATCTATTTTAGGTTTGACCGATTTTGACGGGGACATGAGAGTGCTTGGCGAGGACCCAAGAAGTGGACGCCATAAAATTATGGAGCGGGTTTGTTTTATCGCAGACGTGGGTGTCCTGCCACGATGGCTCAGAGTGTCTGACGCGCTGGACTACATACAGGGTATTCATCCTCGCTTTAATCGTGACCGCGCCGAATTCATGCTCGCAGAGACCAAAATCTCCAAGCGCAGTAAGGTAAAAGAGCTGAGTAAAGGCATGGTGACTCAGCTTCACCTGGCGCTGGTGATGGCGATTGAAGTCGACCTGCTTGTGCTCGATGAACCAACACTCGGCCTGGATATCCTATTTCGAAAGGCCTTCTACGATCGCCTGCTTAACGACTACTTCGATAATGAAACCAGCATCATCATCAGCACCCATCAGGTCGAGGAAATTGAATCCCTGTTGACCCATTTGTTGTTTATCAACGGTGGCCGGATTGTGCTTGATTGGCCAATGGATGAGATAGATGAAATTTACAGTGAGGTACTCGTGCCACCGATTAACCTGACGCAGGCGAACGCGCTGGGACCGATCCATAGTCGGGACATTCTTGGTCAGAAAGCCATGATCTTCGAGAACGTACCCAGGGAAGAACTGAAAACCCTGGGTGAATTACATGCCCCCAGTGTGGCTGATCTTTTTGTTGCAAAAATGCACCCCTAATAGGAGCCTTAGATGAATCAACTACCTGTTTTGATCCGACGTGAGTTCTGGGAGCACCGGAATACTTTTGTGATCCTGCCGGCAGTAACCACAGGTTTTTTCCTGCTGATGATGCTGCTGACACTCTTAGTCTCGGGGAAAGCTGCCGGCGACCTAAATGTTGATATCAAGGTCGATATCCAGGGCGACCAGGACATAGCGTTCTTCAGCGATTCGATGCAGGCAGACAATATCTATGCTTTTGCGTTGTATCAACTGGAGGGGCGCACTGCCCAAGAGCGCGCTCGGTATATCAATGCCGGCCTGCAGGCGCTGGGCGGTCCGTTAATGGGAATCCTTTGGTTTGTGATGTTCTTTTACCTGTTGGACTCGTTGTACGACGAACGCCGTGACCGTAGCATTTTATTCTGGAAATCGATGCCGGTGTCCGATGCCATGACGGTCATTTCGAAACTGGTGACGGGTCTGTGGCTGCTCCCTCTGATATATCTTTTAGGTGTCGCTTTGTTGCAGATTGCGGCGATGACGATGTTGAGTATCGCCACACTAGGAACGGAAATCTCTATGTGGGAGACGGTCTGGGGGCCCGCATCAATCTTTTCTAATTGGCTTCAGTATTTAGGGGCTTTACTGTTCTATAGCCTGTGGGCTTTACCGTTTTTCGGCTGGCTGATTGCGGTGTCAGCCTATGCCAAAAGCGTTCCACTTGTCTGGGTCATTGGCGTGCCCTTAGCACTGACAATTATTGAAAGAGTCGTGGCGGACGAGACACTGTTTGCTGACTGGATGTGGGATCACATTGTGCCAATCAGCTTTTTAGACCAGGAGCAGTCAGTGACGGACAACATCTGGAACCTTTTGTTGAGCCTGCAGATGGTCTCTGCACTAATGGTGGGTGGTGTCCTGATTGCCATTGCGATCTGGCTTAGAGGGAAAGCGGACGAAATCTAAATGCCAGGGAGTTCTGGTAATGCGGCACCTGCGTCAAGTATGGGTATGTTTTGCTGGGTTGGCTGTCAGATCGTTAAAAACTGCCAGGGTAATCTGTCGTCAATCAGGGTTTTTTTATGGCATTGTTAATAGTTGGTTGTTTTGCCTTTCTGGCTGTTCATCTGGGCGTTTCAGGTACACCGCTCAGGACGTTACTGCAAAACTCGTTGGGCGAGTCCGCCTACCTGGGTGGCTATTCGTTACTTTCTTTCGGATCCCTTGGTGTCATGATTTATGGTTATGTTCAGGTACCTCATGCGGATTTCGTCTGGTACCCGAGTGTCGGGGCCTATCAGGTCGCAAAGGTCTTAATGTTGCTGTCACTGGTCACGATTGTGATGGGCGCGCTGGTAAAAAACCCAACGGCTGTCATGAGTGAACAGGCGCTGGACCATGAAGTCTCCGGCATGTTGAAGATAACGCGTCATCCTGTTCAATGGGGAATCTTGCTGTTCTCCTGTGGCCACCTGCTGGCCAATGGTGATGTCGCTTCAATCCTTTTTTTTGGCACCTTTGTCTTTTTGTCCTTCTTTGGAATGCTGTCGATGGATCAAAGACGCAGGCGGGAAACCGACCCGAAATGGCTCGTTTTTATGGATAAAACGTCCATGATGCCCTTCGCGGCGCTAGTCACTGGTCGATTGCGGTTCACGCTGGCTGATATTAACCGGGTTGGTTTGATCGTCGGTTTTGCCTTATATGCCGTTATCTATTGGCTGCATGAATTAGTCAGTGGTGGTGTCAGCCTGTTATCAGGGACGTGAGCCGCGCTAATGACGTGAGCCACGCTAATAGTGTGCATGAGAATTAAGCTAACCTAAATTTTCTGGCCCGTGTAAACTGCGCTATTTTTCGGAGGTTCACCATGCACAAGATTCGAACTATTAATAATATCTCCGAGAAAGGGCTGAGCAGATTTCCTGCTGACGACTATGAGCTCGGGGATGCTATTGCTGACCCTGAAGCCATTCTGGTGCGAAGTCAGCAGTTAACCGATGCCGACGCAGTGCCGTCACTGCGAGCAGTGGGACGAGCCGGTGCTGGTGTTAATAACATTCCGGTTGCCGATTACACCGATAAGGGCATCGTTGTCTTCAACACACCAGGCGCTAATGCGAATGCTGTGAAAGAACTGGTGATGCTTGGTCTATTGCTATCGTGTCGCGGCATCATTCCTGGCATCGAATATGTTAACACCCTGGGTGAACACAGCGACAAGGCGGAACTCAACAAGTTGGTTGAAAGCAGTAAGAAGCAATACAAGGGCCGCGAACTAAAAGGTAAGACCCTTGGAGTCCTTGGGTTGGGCGCAATTGGCTCTATGGTGGCGGATATGGCACTTCAGATGGAGATGAATGTGGTGGGTTATGATCCCGTGCTGTCTGTCGAAGCCGCATGGAGGCTTTCCAGTAAGGTTG
>JABIVN010000593.1 GCA_018667205.1 Gammaproteobacteria bacterium
GATGAATTCCCGGTTGTTCTTTCACGTACGTCTCCTTTTTTATGAAAAGTGATTATGCCCTGAAAAACATACTTCAAGAACCGTTAACGCCAGTCGAGTAGCGTCCCGTGACTAGGGTGCTTGAGGGGCTTTACGTATCTTCACTATAACGCTGCTTTTATGTTGTTTTAGAGCCAATAAAAGAATTTTGGCCAACACGCCGAAAAAGGTGCGAATAAGGAGGGGCGAGGGAAGAGCGGAGAGGTGAGAGCGGAGAGGGGAGAGGGGAGAGGCAGAGGGATGGAAATAGAAACTTTTCAAGTAAGAACACAATGCAGGTACATCATGGGTGAGGAGCGTTAACGGAAGTTGTCGTAAGGTAGCAAAAGTTATCTTTCCGAGTCCTCGATCGAATTTATCGAAGAGTATGCAGAAGAAAAGATCGAAGACGGCGTGCGCCAGTTTTGTTAACAGTTCGTTGAACAGGTAACCGACGCATCAAGATACAAAAAAATGTGGCATGGTCGTGCATCAGGTCCAGAAGCGCAGTGCTGGGGAAGAATCGTCTCAGGCAGAAATTAATGACGCCGTGATGCAGACTTACCCAAGGGTCCCGTCAGCGGCGGCGGAAACCATTCACAAGCGATAACGTCACTTTGCCCCTCATAAACTCGCATGCCCAGCAGGAAGGGTCCGCTCGGAACGGGCAACCAATTGGTGGTTTTAGCAGGTCGTTCCGCGCTTATAATAATCGTTAGGCTGCCATCGTCATCAAAAACAAGACCGGGCGTACGATCGCTGATTGACCAGCGATCCATTTCGTTTTCAACCAGGTAAAGGTCTGTGCCATAGGATGTTAGCGACCAGAACGCATTGCATGGCGGCATGGCATCTGCCTCGAATCGCATCTGAAGTGGGTGACGACCATCTGGCGGGTTACCTGCTGAATCACGTTGAGCGGTATAGGATCGGTTTTCGATAGCCTGGTGACCGCCAAGTCCGAATTTTGCGCCGACAGCTCGTTTTAGTATATCGCCGCCAAACCCGGTGGCGTCTCGTCCCGTACTCCATCCATTTTTTTTGACTGTGCCAGAAACATTTAGACCAACAATGAGTTTCTCACCTTCTTGGACGCCGGCCGTTAGCACATCCATCGGGTAGTCGGAGGGAGTATCGATAATCGACTGCGCCGCTGGTGACAGTTGTGGGTGCCAGGGAGCAGGTGGGTCGAGTTCTGTGTAGCGTTTTAGTTCGGTGTAAAACTCAGCCCCGGACTTAGCGATAGCGGTGGCTCGACCGGCGCGTTCAGTTCGGGTGTTCGGATGTGAGATGGGTCCCGTCACCCTTATCGCACGCTGCAGGGCACGGGCTGCAGTGATGTCTGCTGGTGATTCAACCAGCATGCGAATAATGACCCAGGCGGTAGGTGTGCCTATCGTGACGATACCGGTGTCATCGTTGGCCGGAGGTGTTGTCGGGTCGAAGGTCACCTGCACACGCGTGCCTCTCACACCGTGATGCCGACGGCAGACGTAAGCAACGTGGGTATACGCATCCAGGATCATCACGTTCCAGTATCTGTCAGGGTGATCCATTGCCGGTACATCAATCGCCAGGTCACCGTGACTCAAGTCATACCATCCGGATGAGTACAGTGTGTCGTTGTTTGGAACCACAATGGCGCGATCTTTGGGCGTTGCCAGGTCATCGATGTGATTTATGGTGCCGGTATCGGTCTTTGAGCAGAGTAATAGTCGGGTACGGTGTATCGATGCCAGGGGAAATCCCCAAACATAGGCCTCAGCAGCGGGTGACATTTCGTCAAACGGGGATTGCGTCATGAGTTAGGTTACTGCTCGATAAAAAGGAAAAGGTGCTGACTGATAACTTCAGTTCTAGGCCGCGGTTCGTAACGCGGTTCGCACACCACTCTGGTTGTTTAGGTAACACTCTGGTCGTTTAGGTACCACTTTGGCTTTTAGCTACCACTTTGGTTTTTAGCTACCACTTTGGTTTTTAGGTACCGCTATCATTGTTGAGGTACTGCTATTATTGTTCAGGGCTGAATTTGTCTTGATAGCGCTTACCCCTTTCTGCGGCCAGTTTATAGGCAGCGGATGTTTCGGCTTCTACTTCTTCGCGCTGATTTTCGCTTAACGCCTTGAATTCCGCCTGCCACCAACGACGGGTGACTTGCGGAAAAGTCCCCATGCGATTGACGCAAGCATTTGCGCCACGATCTCGCCCGGCTTTATAGCCTGCCGCACCTGCGCTTGATGCCGCGGACTTGCCGAATGGCACAAGATCTCCCTCCATCTTTGGAATCAGGAAGTAAGGCATCGAAACGCGTGTTTCGCCATCGGGAATCAAGGTCGTGTTCACACGATGGAGCGTTGCAGAATAGCGTCCTTCGCTCAGATGCATCAAGGTTCCGCCAGTGTTGACAATCACGGAACCGGGAATGACCGGGACATCGTACTCCCCTGCGGCAGTCCTGCATGTCACGGGAGCGTCCATCCAGTGCCCCTCGCCAGCGACGACCTGCAGTCCGGGACGGTCGTTGATCAGCAAGGCCACAAATGGGGGGCCGTCAATGTGAGTCCCCACGTTTTGGCTATCAAATTTTGCGTAAGCTGCCTGAACTTCTTTTTGCGTACTTTCCGAAAAAACATCCAGGCCAAAGTTGTGGTTCAAGCTAGCGGCAAGGTCCGGATCATCGAAGTCAAAATACTTGCGAAATTCGGCCGGGTCCTCGCCGAGTGATTCTACGATCAGTTCTCCAAGTTGGTGCGTCAAACGATGATAGGTAAGGTTGAGATCTTCAATAAGTGGCCTAAAGCCCGGCATCGACTCGGACTTCGGCCAGGTGTTCGGTCCCCGAAACAAACGTTTGTGAATGGGTTGGGACACATCGTCATATGCGCACGGCGGCGCTTGTTCAAAGCCGTATTGAAAATTTTCTATGACCTGACCATGACCGCGATCGGCAGGCGTTGGTAATGTGTAACCCCGAAAGTAAGGCGTGTTGGAAATGTGTGCGGTTTTCTTAACGTCCATTGGCGCGTCGAAGAAACCTCGAACTTCGCGGAAGGCGCGCTGTTGAAACTCATCATGAAGGCCTGGTGCATTCGTGAGGACAAGAAACCCGCATTCCGAAAGCGCATAACGAAGGTCCTGTAGAAACTTAATGCGGTCCCTTTCAAGGTCATGCCAATCCACCACGGGAATCTGTTGCAGTGCGTCTGTTGGGTGATGAGGTTCGCTTTTTGTAGGTTGCATGGTCAATAGTGCCAATGGTTTTTACAGACACTATTCTCGACATCGTCAAAAAGCAAATGACCACTGCTGTACGAACTCGCTGAGCGTCCAAGGGTTGCTCCGCCGCAATATTCGATGGATAAGTCAACGATTAGCCAGCAACATGAGGATTCTCCACAGGATTCTCC
>JABIVN010000594.1 GCA_018667205.1 Gammaproteobacteria bacterium
AAGTGGTTTCATTAAATTTGTGAGACCTGATGGCAAAATCGACCTGGTGCTTAAGCAGGAACAAGAAACACGAGACCAACACACGTCACGGGTTGTCGATTACCTTAAGGCGCACGATGGCTTTGCAGCCGCTCATGACAAAACAGATCCTGCAAAAATTCAGGCACTTTTCGGTATGAGTAAAAAATCCTTCAAGAAAGTCGTCGGCGGACTCTATAAACAGCGTATTATCAAGATTCAAGCTGATGGCATTCGTCTCAATAATCAGGGTACCAAACCCACCACAAACGGAACTTAATTATTAACAATAACGATATTCTCCGCAGACTTCGCTATTCCTTCGATTTTAACGATTCGAAAATGATCACCGTCTTTGCACAGGCTGAACTCGCGGTAACCCGCAGCCAGGTCAGTAACTGGTTGAAAAAAGACGACGATCCCGAGCAACAGTCTTGCGATGACAACGTTTTGGCCTGCTACCTCAACGGCCTTATTAACGAAATGCGCGGCAAGAAAGAAGGTACGCAGCCGGTACCGGAAGACAAACTCAACAACAATATTATTTTCAAGAAACTCAAGATAGCCCTTAATCTAAAGGCTGAAGACATATTAAGAATCATGGCGCTTGTCGATTTCACCATAAGCAAACATGAACTAAGCGCGTTTTTCAGAAAGAAAGGCCACAAGCATTACAGAGAATGCCAGGAACAAATCCTGCGAAATTTTCTTCACGGTATCCAAATAGAATACCGAGACAAAACAGACCTTAAATCACTGCGAGGATCAGAGACAAAGCAAGGTGACGAACAAGAGAACGAACAAGGTGACAAGAATCACACTAGCTAGCTCACCCCCGTCACGCTTTTGTCACCATTCGGCGACGGCCTTAACCGTTACCCCAGCGTCCCACTCAGCAATGCAAGTCGGTCATTTAAAAAAACTCTGGGGCAAGTTCGTCAATATCAAATACAAGCCACTTACCCAGATCGTACAAGCAAGTAGATCGCAAGCAAGAAACTTTCTCCAGGGCATACCCGACACTCCAGCCACAATCGGCGTCATTGACCGCAATAGCGGTATCAACCTGCCGACACATAGCGTCATAGGCGCAGACCGCCCCAATTTAATCTGTATCCTGGCGCGCGTTTGCTCGCGATTTCGAAGCCAGGGTGTCTCCCATACACGGACGCCCCACAAACGCCCAACCATGTAGCCGCTATGATCGCCCAACAGTGCCCCGGAGAAGCCCAGTGCCAATATAACACTGAGCGAGGCCGAATCGGATGTGTAGAGCAGAGTCGTTGTAGACAGGAGAAACACGCCCGAAACGAACAGTCCGATACCAGCGCAAGATTCAAGGAAAGCCAGTGCTGGCACCAGATATATCAAATTTGGCGAGGGCTCAGACAACCAACCGGTGACGGTATCCAGCAAGCTCGTAGTCCCTACCTCAGAAACTCAGCTCGTGTTCTATGGTCTTCCTTAAATAGTCCACCAAACGCGGTTGTTTGCGTCGACGAATTTGAATCCATGACGCCACGAGACTTAACGCAGTAGTGGGTAGCGTCTATGGTGACCGCTACGTCATTCGTTTCCAACAACGTCTGTAGCGCCACTAAAATTTGTTGCGTGAGACGTTCCTGAACCTGCGGTCGTTGCGCGAAAAACCGAACAATTCGATTTATTTTTGATAGACCTATAATTTTTTCGTTGGGGACGTACGCTACCCTTGAGGCCCCGTCGATCGTCACGAAATGATGCTCGCAGGTGCTGATAACGCTGATATTATCGACTTTTACCATCTCCTCGACACCCATCTTGTTATCGATCACGGTGATCTTGGGAAAGTTGCTGTAATCCAACCCCCCAAAAAGCTCATCGACATACATTTTGGCGATTCTATGAGGAGTCTCGGTCAGGCTGTCATCGCGAAGGTCTAGACCAAGCGTTGTCACGATGTCCTTCATGGAAGCCTTAATCTGAGTATATTTTTCGTCACGTGATAGACCGTTGGCTATCATTGGCGTTTCGAGGCCTCTTTCAACCAGGGCCGCTTTCACCAGACTCGCTTCCGGCGAACACTTGCCGGGAAGAAGATAAGTGTTGTTGTTGAACCCCTCTGCGGTGACACTCATACTATTTCCTTTTCGTATATTTACTCACGTCTCATTAAAGTATTACGAAGCCGCAGAGAGAAAAGATCAGGTTGATGCCAAAAAAGTGGACGACAGCGTCGGCCTCAACATCAGGTTAACTTGGCGTAAAACTGAGGAATGGGTTCAGTACTCGTTTAATGCCTGTCAGCCTTATTGGTGCTTCTAGGACAGACAAACAGATGCATGCCTGATTACGCGCGGCGAACGGCCTATGTTTGTCCCCCTGTTGCCTAACAAGAAAGTCCCCGGGTTGGTACACCCCGTCCTCATCAGAGAAACTACCGGTCAAAACAACAGTGATTTCTTTACCAAGGTGGTCATGTTCAGGGGCTTTCCCTCCCGCATCAATTCGATGTAACGCTAGTTCGTGTTGTTCTTCACCGACACTGACCGGCGCCACTTTTAATGAGGGCGACAGCCGCCGCCAATTGAGCCTGCCGCCAGGCAGCAGTCGTTGGACGAACTCAGGCAGTTCCTTGGTGATGCCGTCGCTGCACTGACGCAGTGCCGAGACCGGCGGTTTTTCTTCCCCCAAAGAGTCCAGGTCCTGCATGATTCTGTCGAGCAGGTCTTCTGATACCGGGACGGCTTCCGAGGTCATTAGCAACTCGCCTCCGATTTCCCCCAGTGATTCCACTGAGTCCCGACACTGCTTACAATATTGCAGGTGGGTTGTGACCGAGATACATGGTGCGACGGGTAAAGACCCAGACGCATATTCAACCAGAAGGTCTGGCTCCGGATGCCTGTTAATCATAGATTTTTCCCTTCTAAGACACCAAGGTCTCCCAATGGCGCTAATGCAAGTTTCATTTTATTCATCGCTAGCCGGATTCTTGATTTCACCGTGCCAAGCGGCAGGTCCAGTGTATTGGCTACCTGTTGACCTGATTGACCTTGAAAGTACATTAGTTGCAGCACCTCCGATTGTTCTACGGGCAGCTGGCTGAGGTGTTCGGCGATTAGTTTTTTTGTCCT
>JABIVN010000595.1 GCA_018667205.1 Gammaproteobacteria bacterium
ATATCTGTGTCTGGCGGTCTTCGTGACTTGGAAACAAGGTAATTTTTAGCCGTATTAATGGCTATTCTGTACAACCAAGTATAAAACGCACTATCACCCCTGAATCGCGGCAATGCCCTGTAGGCCTTTATGAACGCCTCCTGAGTGACATCCTGCACCTCGTCAGAGTCACGAACGTAACGACTGATCAGGCCTGCAATCCTATGCTGGTACTTAAGCACAAGAATATCAAACGCTCGCTTATCACCACGCTGGACACGCTCTACCAGCTGCTTATCGTTTGTTTCTGTCGTGTTCAATCTACCCCCACTGCCTGGCTGAACACTGGATTAACCCCCGGCTTTTTCACTACTTCTAGTCCTACGTACATCTGATTACTCGATTAAGCATTAGTTCAATCGGACTCAACGAATTCCATCATAACAAACACTCAGCGTCGCTGACCCTGTACCCCCCTAATTAGAAAGTGTAATCTCCGGACCTAACGATTCTTGGTGGGTAAAAATGACTCAAATCGAGCACCATTATGATGTATTAATTGTCGGTAGCGGAGCTGCCGGGATGACCCTTGCACTAAAACTGGGAAGACATTATCGAATCGCAATGCTCTGCAAGGACGACCCTACAGAGGGCTCAACCTACTACGCTCAAGGTGGTGTCGCCGCCGTGTTGGACGAATACGACAGTGTTCAATCCCATATCGAGGACACCCTAGGGGCCGGAGGAGGCTTGTGCCACAGAGATGTCGTAGAGTTTACCGTACAAAGAAGTGCGCAAACCATCAACTGGCTGGTGGAACTGGGGGTGAACTTCGACACCCACACTACCGGGGACGGTAACACAGAGTTTCACCTCACCATGGAAGGAGGCCACAGCCACAGACGCGTTATCCATGCCGCTGACGCAACCGGCCGCGAGATTGCTAAAACCTTAGGCAGCCACCTGGACACCCTGAAAAATGTGACCATATTTCCCCGTTATGTTGCTGTGGATCTGATCACCAGAGACAAGATAGGACTGCGCGGGAAAGACTGTATTGGCGCCTATGCACTTAATCTTGAAAGCCAGCAGGTCGAACTCTTCCGGGCAAAGTACGTTGTCCTGGCTACCGGTGGCGCCTCAAAGGTCTACCTTTACACCAGCAATCCCGACACGACATCAGGTGACGGAATTGCCATGGCGTGGCGGGCCGGATGCAGGGTCGCGAACCTGGAGTTCAATCAGTTTCACCCTACCTGTCTTTATCATCCGGAAGCCAAATCCTTTTTGATCACAGAAGCCCTGCGCGGCGAAGGCGCGAAATTAGTACTCCCGAACGGACACCGCTTTATGCCCGATTTCGACGAGCGTGCTGAGCTTGCTCCCAGGGACATCGTTGCCCGTGCTATCGACCATGAAATGAAGCGGCTTGGCTGTGACTGCGTTTATCTCGATATTCGTCACAAAGGCAGCGACTTCATCATGTCGCATTTCCCCACTATTCATGCACGTTGCCTGGAACTTGGCATCGATATTACTAAAGAATTAATACCGATCGTTCCAGCCGCACATTACACCTGCGGTGGAATCATGACAGATACCCGTGGCATGACCGACTTGCCACATCTGTATGCTATTGGTGAATCAAGTTTCACCGGACTCCACGGTGCGAACCGAATGGCCAGTAATTCTTTGCTGGAGTGCATGGTATTTGCAACTGCAGCGGCAGAGCACATCAATTCTCAACCTGAATCACTTGATTCCAATCTGGAAATTCCCTTCTGGGACGAAACGCAGGTGACCAATTCAGATGAAGACGTCATCATTTCGCACAATTGGGAAGAACTTCGTCGATTTATGTGGGACTACGTGGGTATCGTGCGAACCGACAAACGTCTGCAGCGCGCAAGACGCCGAGTACAACTCTTACAGCAGGAAGTGACCGAGTACTACAGCAACTACAGGATCAGCAGCGATTTGCTGGAACTGCGTAACCTGATCCAGGTTGCAGACCTTATGATTCAATGCGCAATACGACGCAAGGAAAGCAGGGGCCTGCACTACACCCTGGATTATCCCGAACAGACCGAGCAGGCAACTGACACGGTACTGACCCCGCCTTTTTTTGGTTAGGCTCCTGATGATAAGGAAAGATTCAGCAGCTTGGGACCATGGTGGCGGATGAAGACAGTGAGTCGACGATAGGTGTGTTTTTCGCAGGCATCCCTGGCTACCACTAAGGTAAGCTCTTCATCCTTAAGCTTGAATCTAAGCACTACAAAAAAATAGCCAACATGTAGCGGGCTTCGAAGCTCGGCTTCCTGCCACCGGCCATCGCTGAAGCCAAGCGACCATGTTTCATCACGAAAAACAATCTGTTCGACAACCAACGTTTTTCCCAAATGATTCCGGTTGTGCGCCAGATGAATCAGGGAAGTGAATAAGACCAGTGTCAGCGCCCATTGAAGCGGTAACCAAAAAATCGGATTTACCCACAACGCAACAAGGGCTGCCATGTGTGTGGCAAGTTTCAACAAGCTATGCGCGCGTGATCGATTCAGGCTCAGATACAAACGATCTGCAGAAAAAACTTTAGGGCTGGACACGATCCAGAATCCTTTCAACCAGCGCTGCTAGTGCTGGATCATCGGATTGGCTCTTTCGAGAGAACCAATCCCACAAATCAGGATCATCCTGTTCAAGCAACTTAATGAACGCGCTCTGCTCATCGGCGCATAGTTCTGCGAAAACCTCGTCAAAGTAGGGCAAAAGCAGTAAATCCAGCTCTAACATTCCCCTGCGCGATCGCCACCGCAAGCGATTATATTCAAGTTCACTTAATTCCAATTGTTTTCCCCATTTAATCTGCACGACCTGACCCAAACAAAACCAATGGGCCTATCGATCAAAAAAGCGTGTAAAATAGCCATTCGTAATGGCGCATAAATATCCATGTCACAGAATACTGAGTCACAGAGCACTGAAAAACAGAGCACTGAAAAACAGAGCACTGAAACAAAAAGCATCGAGCTCGATCATTTCGGTTTCCTAAAAGTTTCAGGCGTCGATGCGGTTAAATTTTTACAAGGTTACACTACCTGCGATCTTGCTGTCCTGACGAATGACGCTGCTCAACTGGGTGCCGTCTGCAATATCCAGGGGCGAATGCTAGCCAGCTTCATTGTCATCCGGCAGGGACAGGATCTAGTATTGCGGATGCACAAATCACTGATATCCAAAACCATCGCGTTCCTGACTAAATATATCGTATTTTCAAAAGCCGAACTTGCAGATATCTCTGAAAACCTCCACTGCTATGGCTCACCCAACACTGAGTCAACCGCTGGCGAATCACCTTACCCCATGAAAACAGATAACGGTGCCATCACCATAGAACTCGGTAATCGCCAGGAGCAGTGGGCAGAACACGACCAAACGCCAGGGTCCAAAGGGATGATCGAGCAATGGACTGATGCCGAGCTGGACGCGGGCGTCGCCTGGGTCGACGAAAAATCCTGCGAGGCGTACCTTCCACAAACGCTTAATTATCATCAACTCGGCGGCATCAGTTTCACAAAAGGTTGCTACCTGGGACAGGAGATCGTCGCAAGAATGCAGTACCGTGGTGCACTAAAAAAAAGACTACACCAGATCGAATCCAGAGCCCAAGGTAGAGACCTGACGGCAGGCACCATTGTCGTCGCAGGTTCCCGCGCTTGCCTGGCTGTTCTGTCTAACCCGACCGCAGACCCCATTGCCGTTGTCTGGAGCGACAAGACCGTTGATACGGCATCGCCCCTGGGAGCTGCAGCCAATCTTGAAATAGCAGATTAAGCCGGACCCCAACACCGGCAGCGCCGGTTAGCCGTTTTTACCTAGCTCGCCAAGCGGGTGAATGCCCTCCCACACCGGTTCAAAATGCTCATTTAGGTATTCTTCAGGCACACCGGAAGCAGATGGGTAAACCCAGGCAGGGTTTTTATCTTTATCGACCAGTAAAGCACGCACCCCCTCCGGAAAGTCAGGGTGTCGTATGCACTGGTAGGCAATGACGAGTTCCATTTGGAACATTTCCTCGAGTGACATTCCCTTAGACCTGCGAATCTGCTCAAAAAATATTCTGGCTGTGGTGGCTGAACCGCTTTGATAGGTCGCAACAGCGCCGGCAAGCCATTCATCAATCTGTAGCGCGGACAATCCTGAATCAAACGCTTCAAAAAAGTGCTCCGCATCCAGACAGGATTGAATAAACTCTGATATCAACTCTCGGTGCTTCAGCAGCTTCGTTGGAAGAGTTTCGCCAACAGCAAAACCAGACAAAATTTGAGTGATCGCTTGGGCATTCGCTGCCGGGTCCTGCACCCAGTTCTGCTCGGAAAGCTTAGCGATAATTGCCTGCTTATCCTCCTGTGCGACGACGACATCGAGCAGGCCCAGGGCGATCGCATCACCTGAAGAAAGCATACAGCCCGTCAAACCCACAAAGATCCCAAGCTGGTCCGGGAGTTTCGACAAAAAATAGGTTCCTCCTGCATCGGGGAACAGGCCAATGGTGATTTCCGGCATCGCGATCCGAGTGGCAGGCGTCCCCACACGGTGCGAACATCCACCCAGCAGGCCCAACCCGCCGCCCATCACAATACCGTTTCCCCAAGCAATGACCGGTTTCTTTGCTGTGTGAATTGCATAATCAAGTTTGTATTCATTTAGAAAAAAAGATTTCGCATAGAGATTATCTCCCCCATCGGATTCCTTAATACTGTGATAAAGCGCGGTAATATCCGCACCTGCGCAGAACGCCTTCTCGCTGCTGCTATCAAGGATAATGCAGGCAATATTGTCATCCTCCAGCCAGGCATAGATTTTCTCCGCCAACTGGTCGATCGTATCCAACAACAGGCTGTTAAGGGGCTTCTCCCGCACCATTCGTGCAACTGCAATGTCACCACCAGCCCCAAGGTATTCAAACTGAACTAACGATTCCATTTAGTTTTCCTTTCTATAATAAGTTTAGACACGCCAATCAACCGCCGTTTCGCCCAACTCGCCAAGCAGGCTATTGCACTGCGAAAAATGCCTACAGCCAAAAAACCCCCTGTACGCTGATAGGGGTGAAGGGTGGGGCGCAGTCAACACCTTGTGCTTCCCACGGTCAATCATCGCGCCTTTTTTTTGCGCATAACTTCCCCACAGCAAGAACACGCAGGGTTTCTGCCGTCTGGACAAGCGCTCAATAACGCGATCAGTAAATACTTCCCAGCCTTTTCCCCGGTGGGAGGCTGCATGGTTCTGTTCGACAGTCAGCACGCTATTTAGCAGTAACACACCTTGCGAAGCCCAACTTTCCAGACAGCCATGGTTGAACTCGCGGTTGCTGAACCCAAGGTCTGATTGGATCTCTAAATAGATATTTTTCAATGAGGGAGGCAGCGGCACTTCCCGTCTCACAGAAAAACACAAACCATGAGCCTGGCCGGCGCCGTGATAGGGGTCCTGGCCAAGGATCACCACTTTTACCGATTCAAATGGCGTGCTGTTCAGGGCATTAAAATATTCGGAAACGTCCGGATAAATAACCTTAGCGGCAGCCTTCTCTGCGACCAGAAAGTCCCTTAGCGATTTCATATAGGGAAGGTCAAATTCGGGCGCTAGCTGTTCAAGCCAATCTGGTGCCAACTGGACGTCTTTGTCTCTAGCCATCCCTTTAGAAGGAGCCTTTAAACTTTTGAGCGCATATGCGGGAACAACAAAACATCTCTAATTGAAGATGAATCTGTGAGCAGCATCACCAACCGATCAATACCAAGGCCTTCACCGGCAGTCGGAGGCAGTCCATATTCCAGCGCCGTAATATAGTCATGATCATAGTGCATGGCTTCATCATCACCAGCCTCCTTTGCATCCACCTGATCCCTGAAGCGCTGCGCCTGATCTTCTGCGTCGTTAAGCTCGGAGAAACCATTAGCGATTTCCTTGCCCACCACAAACAGTTCAAACCTGTCGGTTACATCCGGATCATGATCGCTACGCCGTGCAAGCGGTGACACCTCGGTAGGATGCTGTGTGATAAATGTTGGTTGTTCGATTTTGTCCTCAACCAAGGCCTCAAACACCTCCATCACCAACTTGCCAAGACCCCAACCATCCCGGACTTCTACGCCGGATTTCGTCGCCAGCGCACGGGCCTTGTCAATATTTTTAAGATCGTCTGGATCAACTGACGGGTTAAAATCACAAATCGCCTGAGCCATGGTTGTACGGGTAAAGGGTTTACCAAAATCGATCAGAACACCGTTATAGGTAAACTCTGTGGTGCCCAAAACGGAAATAGCCACTTCCCTGAACATCTCTTCTGTCATATCCATCAGGTCCTTGTAGTCGGCGTAAGACCAGTAGAATTCCAGCATCGTAAATTCCGGACTATGCTTCGTGGACATGCCCTCATTCCGAAAGTTGCGATTAATTTCGAATACTTTCTCAAACCCTCCAACAACCAGCCTCTTCAGGTTCAATTCCGGCGCGACACGCAGGTACATGTCTGTATCAAGGGCATTGTAATGGGTCGTAAATGGCCGAGCGGTCGCGCCTCCTGGTGTGTTCAGCATCATCGGGGTTTCCACTTCCATGAACTCCCGCTCAATTAGAAACCTCCGGATGCCATCGACAATCTTTGACCGGCGAACAAACAACTCCCGGGTATCTTCGTTCACCATCAGATCAAGGTAACGCTGACGATATCGCGTTTCTGTGTCGGTCAACCCTTTGTGTTTATCCGGCAGCGGACGCAGGGATTTTGTCAACAACCGAATCTTACTCACTTTAACGGTTAATTCGTCCGTTTTAGTTTTCATCATGGAGCCTTCCGCACCCACAATGTCGCCAATGTCCCAGTGTTTGCATTCTTCGTAGACGTCCTCTCCTACATCGTCCTGGCGAACATAAAGCTGAATCCTCCCGGACACATCCTGAAGAGTCAGAAAACTGGCTTTGCCCATCATTCTGCGCAGTACAACGCGTCCGGATACTGCGGTTTCTGTCGCATCGCCCTCAAGTTCTTCCTTGGAGTTTCCCCCAAATTGATCATGCAACCTGGACGCCAGGTGTTTTCTCCGAAAATCGTTCGGGAAGGGGTTACCCTTTAACCTTATTTCGTCCAGCCGCGCTTTACGCAACGAGAAGATGTCGTTTTCGTCCAGTTCGGCTTCGTCTGTTTTTTTGTCTAGGTCTTTATTTTTACTTGTCGTCATGGCTATAAGCCCATCTTTAAGCTGGCTTCGATAAATTGATCCAGGTCTCCATCGAGCACTGCCTGGGTATTACTGGTCTCTATATTGGTTCTCAGATCTTTGATACGCGCCGAGTCAAGCACGTATGATCTTATCTGGCTTCCCCAACTGATATCTGACTTGTTCTCTTCCACCACCTGCATTTCTGCCTTTCTTTTCTGATCTTCATGTTCGTATAGCTTCGCTTTCAGCTGCTTAACCGCTTGATCCCTATTTTTGTGCTGCGAACGCTGGTTCTGACACTGCACGACGATGCCACTTGGCATGTGCGTCAGACGGATAGCAGAATCAGTTTTATTGACGTGTTGACCACCCGCGCCGCTTGCCCGGTAGGTGTCTACCCGGACATCAGACATATCAAGATCTATTTCAATGTCATCGTCCAGCTCAGGAGCAACAAACACCGAGGCAAATGAAGTATGCCTTCGACTTCCCGAATCAAATGGCGATTTCCTGACCAATCTATGCACACCTGTTTCCGTTCTAAGCCAGCCAAACGCATGCTCGCCATCAATATGAATAGTGGCCCCTTTTATGCCTGCCACGTCGCCGTCTGAGACTTCCATAATCTCCGTTTTAAAACCGTGGCCTTCAGCCCAGCGAAGGTACATCCGCAATAACATTTCAGCCCAATCCTGGGCTTCTGTACCGCCGGAGCCCGCCTGGATATCTAGAAAAGCACTATTGCTATCCATCTCGCCGGAAAACATGCGATTAAACTCGAGAACCCCTAGCCTGGATTCCATTTCTTCGAGTTCGGACAGCCCTTCTTTAAAGAGGGCGTCATCGTTTTCTTCAGCGGCAAGCTCGACAATATCAGCAACATCACCCAGACCTGAATCGAGCGCTTCGATCGTGATGAC
>JABIVN010000596.1 GCA_018667205.1 Gammaproteobacteria bacterium
AAAACTACGCGATGCACAGGGTGAGGCCTGGAACGGGATCAACCCGGAGTCCGCCGTGCGAATGAAGTTGCAAAATCGCTTCAAGACCGGCCTTGAAATCGCGCAACACACAGCGAATATCATGCGAAAGGATATGGCTGAATACGATGCAGACTCCTCAAAATATACCCAGTCACTGGGTTGCTGGCATGGTTTTGTTGCCCAGCAGAAAGCCATTGCCATCAAGCGCCATCGCGGCACACTGGATAAGAAATACGTTTACTTGTCTGGCTGGATGGTCGCCGCACTAAGATCTAAGTTTGGCCCACTTCCTGACCAGTCCATGCACGAGAAGACTGCTGTACCGAGCCTTATCTCGGAAATCTACACGTTCCTGAAGCAGGCCGATGCGGTTGAGCTGGAGCGTGTTTTTGCCGCGTTGGATGATGCTCGGGAAAATGGCAGTGACGTAAGCGCACTGCTTAACCAAATAGATGAGTTTGAGACGCATGTCGTTCCTATTATTGCGGATATCGACGCCGGTTTTGGCAATGAAGAAGCCACTTACTTGCTAGCCAAGCAGATGATTGAAGCGGGCGCCTGTGCCATTCAGATCGAAAACCAAGTCTCTGAGGTGAAGCAGTGTGGACACCAAGCCGGCAAGGTGACGGTGCCGCACGAAGTATTCTTAGCAAAGATCAACGCTGTTCGTTACGCGTTTCTGGAATTGGGTATAGACAACGGTATTATCGTTGCCCGCACAGACTCTCTTGGTGCAGGCCTGACTCAAATGGTACCTGTCTCTAAAGAGCCAGGCGACCTTGCCGCACAATACAACAGCTTCCTTGAAACAAAACCTGTTCACGACATCAGCGAACTGCTGGAGAATGACATCACCATCCACCAGGGCGGAAATCTGGTGAAGCCAGTGAGACTGGACAACGGGTTGTATGCTTTCCGTGAAGGCACGGGTGTTGATCGTGTTGTCCTTGACTGTATTACCAGCTTACGTCATGGCGCTGACCTTCTCTGGATTGAAACTGAGAAGCCGAACGTTGCCCAAATCGCCGAGATGGTAAACAAGGTTCGTGAAGCGATTCCTGACGCTAAGCTCGTTTACAACAACTCTCCCTCTTTTAACTGGACCATGAAATTTCGCGAACAGGTTCTTGAAGAGTGGACGGCAGAAGGCAAAGACATTTCAGCTTACCCAACAGATGGTCAAGGCCTGATGGCGGAGAGCTTGGATGATACCGAACTGGCCCAAGAAGCGGATCGATTGATCCAGTCTTTCCAGTCAGATGCCGCTCGTGATGCTGGTATCTTCCATCATTTAATCACCTTGCCAACCTATCATGAGACGGCGCTGGGTGTGGATACTCTGTCTGAAGGCTACTTCGGTGACGAAGCGATGCTTGCCTACGTGAAAGGTGTACAACGCACGGAAATCCGGCGGCAGATGAACGTCGTCAAGCACCAGGAAATGGCTGGCACGACGATAGGTGACCATCACAAGGAATACTTTGCGGGCGAGAACGCGCTCCTTGCGGGCGGTAAAGACAACACGATGAGCCAGTTCTAGGATTTGATTCAAGTGGATGTCTAAGGATAGAGAGCCTTCTCTTCCGAATTTCAGGGTAGCGACAAGCTACCCTTTTTTTTAGCTGCCGTTTACTGCCACAATAGTGTCATGCATGACGTGATTATTATTGGATCGGGCAGCGCAGGCGCGGTTATCGCCAGTCGCGTGTCAGAGGACCCTAACCGAACAGTGTTGTTAGTTGAAGCCGGTCCAGATTATCCGGACCTCAGCGACACGCCCTTCGACCTGATTAACTCTCACAACAACTCCTATACAAACCACGATTGGGGGCTCAACTACGAACCCACTCGAGAGCGCGAAGTCAATTTTCCGCGTGGCCGCGTGATTGGTGGCTCCAGCGCCGTGAATACCACTATTGCACTAAGGGGCGTACCAGAGGATTATGACGAGTGGGCCCAGCTCGGTTGCCCAGAATGGCAATGGAAGAAAGTATTACCCGCCTTCAACAGGTTAGAACGCGATCTGGATTACGGTGCCGAGGCCTACCATGGCGATGCAGGGCCTATTTCGATACGCCGATACCCCAAAGAAGAACTGGAACCGCAACATCAAGCATTCCTGGATAGCGCTGATAGGCTTGGCTACAAATACTGCGCCGACGCCAACGACCCTAATAGTGACGGCGCTGGCCCCCACCCAATGAACAAGCTAGGTCGCCTTCGGGTATCAACCGCTGTAGGTTACCTTGCACCAGCTCGTATTCGCCCCAACCTCACTATCCGCGCAAACACAACGGTCACACGCATCCTTTTTGATGGCAGCAAAGCAACCGGGGTTGAGGTACAAAACGCCGATGGTTCGACTGAAAAGCTTAACGCGGGCCTTGTTGTACTTTCCGCGGGCGCACTCATGTCACCAAAAATTCTAATGCATTCAGGCATTGGCCCGAAAGCATCCCTGGCGTCATTTAATATAGACGTTGTCGGCGACGAGCCCGGGGTCGGTCAGAATCTTTGCGACCATCCGGCTCTTAGTGTCGTGTGCGAAGTGAATGATCCTTCGATAATCAACCACGACCAACCCATCATTCAGACTATATTACGTTATACCGCCGAAGGCTCAGACAAACGAAACGACTTACAGATAGAACAAATCAGTTTTGCAGGTCGACCTGGTGGTCCGGCCCTCTTCAGCATCGCCGCCGTTCTTGAATACCAGTACGGCCGCGGCGAATTAAGGCTGCGCTCCGCTGATCCATTTGACGCGCCAATCGTTGACAACCGGTTCTGTGAAGACAATCGCGACACCCGGAGGCTGGTAGCCTGCATGAAAGATACGCTCATGTTCACCAGGAAAGGGGCACTTAAGGAAATGATCAAATCAATTACGTTCCCCGATCCCGCTCGGGGTATCGATGATGAATCACTGTCAAAACTCTGTCGACGATTCTCCGCGAGCGGTTATCATCCGTGCGGCACGGTGAAAATGGGTGATGTAAAAGACCCAATGTCAGTGGTCGACCAGTACGGTCGCGCTCACCGGTTTGATCATCTGGTGGTGGCTGACGCTTCCATCATGCCGTTCGTACCAAGGGCAAACACCAACCTTACCTGCATCATGATTGGTGAGATGATTGGCGAATGGCTACGAACACAGCCTGAACACTACCAATAGCGCGAACAGGACAGCCTATGAATGACATTACGATCAGAAACGTCCAAATTCTTGATGGGCTTGGCGGACAAGCCTTCACCGGTGACGTCGGCGTTAAAAATGGAAGGATTACAGAAGTTGGTAGCGCCGGGTCCGGCAAGGAGGAGGTTGACGGAAAGGGCCAGTACCTGGCCCCTGGCTTTATCGACACACACTCCCATGACGATGGTGCTTTTTTTCGCCATCCGGGTATGGAGTTTAAGCTGGCACAGGGGGTAACTACCGTGGTCGCCGGTAACTGCGGTTTCAGCGC
>JABIVN010000597.1 GCA_018667205.1 Gammaproteobacteria bacterium
AGCTAAGCCCCATTCGTTCGATCGCACCTGGCCGGAAGTTCTGAATAAAGACATCAGCGCCGGCAATAAGTTTTTTAACAACCGAGACACCCGCCGCCGCCTTAAGGTCAATACAAATTGAACGTTTTCCCCGATTGGCAGAAACAAATGCGGGGCTCAGGTTATGCTTCCCCAACCCCATGCGCCTAACAATATCTCCTTGGGGCGCTTCCACTTTTATGACATCCGCACCCTGGTCGGCGAGCAGCACTGTTGCCACAGGACCCGATATCACACTACTTAAGTCTATGATCTTTATCCCGGATAGTGGTCCGCTCATGATGTGCTTTCTCCAATGTGCATTCTTCGGGCCAGCAGGGGTGAGACAATGATCAACAAAACACCCAACCCAACTGCCAGCATCGAGAGCTTTTCAAACACAGAGGTATAGACCATAAGAGACTCCACACCCAGGCTCACGTCAGTGCCATCGCCGCCAATTGCCATAGCCCCGGCAATCATTCCCCCGACATAGGCCGCGAACGAGCTGGACAGAAACCAAACACCCATCATCATACCGCCAACCCGGGCAACACTCAGCCGAGTCACCATTGAAAGACCAACCGGCGAAAGACAAAGTTCCCCTGTCGTGTGCAACAGGTACATTAACGCCAGCCAGACGACGGCGACTTTACCATCCGGACCCGCCAGACTCGCGCCAAAGATAAGAACCGCAAAGCCAAGGCCGACCTGCAGAATACCGAGCCCGAATTTCATCGGTGTGCTTGGCTCCATCCCGCGCTGCCCAAGTTTGACCCAGACCCAGGCAAACAGAGGCGCGAGGAAAATAATGAACATCGGATTTAGGGACTGGAACATACCTGCCGTAAAAATGCTGCCCATGGCGACGTTTCGATCCGTAAATAGCGTGAGTGACGAACCCGCCTGTTCAAAAAGGGCCCAAAAACACACGGACAAAGCAATTAGCGCGAGCATGACTAACATACGGTCCCGCTCGACGGGTGTGCATTTTGATAACGAAAACCAGATCAACCAGACTGTCACCACGAATCCAGCAAGCACCAGCAAAATGCCAAGATCACTGCTGCTCTGAATCATCTGCCAGACACCAACAACGGCAATCAATCCAGACAGGTAAATGAACCATTCCTTGCTCAAACCGGCGAACACGGGCTTTGATAGGTTAGCTGACTCAGGCGGCGCGCCAACCCCTTGCAGGTACTTGTCCCCATGGATGAAAATCGCAAGCCCGATGAGCATGCCGATACCCGCGGCACCAAACCCATATTGCCAGCCGTAGGTTTCCCCAAGGTAAGCGCAAAGCAGCGTCGCTACGAACGCGCCAATATTGATACCCATATAGAAAATCGTAAAACCCGCATCTCGTCGGGGGTCTGATTCACTATAAAGCTGACCAACAATCGTCGAAATACTCGATTTCAGGAATCCTACTCCAACAATAATGAATGCCAGAGAGAGGTAAAATGCTTGTTCGTAAAGACTATCCCGAACCACAACACCATCCACTATCGTCGATGGAGGTCCCTCAAACGCCATGCCAAAGTGTCCAATGACTAGCAGCCCTGCACCAAACATGATCGCTTTTTTGAAGCCAAGATAACGGTCGGCAATCAGGCCTCCGAGCACTGGCGTCGCATAGACCAGGGAGGCATAGCTTCCGTACAACAGGCCTGCATCCTTGTCACCAAACAGAAAATGCTTCGTCAGATACAAAATAAGCAACGCCCGCATACCGTAGTAGCTGAAGCGTTCCCACATCTCTGTCATGAACAAGACAAACAGGCCCCGGGGATGACCAAGAAATTCATCTGTTGGCGCGCCGACGGAAGACAAAGGCTAAACGCCCATCCGCATAGCACCAAGGAAATCTCGCTTACCAAGAGGCACGCCTTTCATTCTTAATACATCGTAGGTCGTGGTCGCGTGAAAGTAGACGTTAGGCAGCGAGAACGACAACACATAGTTCTCGGCAGTGAAGGGTATTTCATTGCTCCCCAGTTTGAACGTCAGCGTTTTACCCGCCCATCCGTTGACTGTTTCAGCGTCGAACGAACCTACTTGCGAAACCGCCTGATTCACCAAATCCTGCAGACCCACATAATCAAGGTCACCGTATCCTGCTGGTGGCGCGAACTCACCGGTTTCCAATCCCTGCAACGCCCCAAGAGAGTGGTGCACCACAGAAATTACCTGGAACTGGAAAGGGCTCATATCTTCAATCAAGCGGGTTTCGACGATTGCTGATAGATCAATGCCGTTTTCTTCGCAAAAACTTTTACCCTTACCGAGCACAGCCGCGGTGGAATTCAGAACCTGAAGGTAGTTAGTGACGGTTGCGTCGTACAGGGAAATGGACATTAAGACTGCTCGTTTCATGAGAGGAGCCACTATTGTTCAATATGCAAGGGATGAATGCTATCCCTACTGAGGAATAGGTTTATATCCGCTGGATATGCTCGGCAAGCCACTCTGGAAACTGCCGCGCTTCTGTTTCGTTTATCCCAATTAATCCTGCAATGGCATCACCACAGATGCTCTTGCCCATTGCCGCGATAGCAACAAGAAAGATGATTTGTTTAGCGTGTACCGGGTCGCCACTGTCTTCGGCTATCTTATTCAGAATGTCGGTAAACAGGCCCTTTGATTCACTGGCTGGCGAAAAAGCCTGCTGATCCAGCGCAAGCCAGGCAAGTAAACGCCCATGACCGCCGTGAGACAGCATTTCAAACAGGTGGTCCAAAACCCTCGCAGGTTCTTCATGGTGATTAAGCGCCACCATCACGTCTGACAGCAGGTCATGGGTCATTTTCTCAAGCAGCGCTTTACGCATGGCGCCGGTTGAACCAAAGTGATGTATGACCGTCGCATGTGACATACCAGCGTCTTTAGCCACCCCGGAAATATTTAACCCTTCAAGCCCAAGGGCCGATAATCGGTCAGAAGCAATGCTTAAAATCAATGACTTAGCCTCTTCAGGTGTGCGCCTTACTCGCTTGCCCCCACTATTGACATTCATGTTGATATATCTATTATTGACATCATCATTGATGAAAATCACAGTAGCATTGATGAACACTGAAACCAATAATATCGAGGCCAATCGCATCGCCACTCAAAGCATCCAACCCAAAGCCCAAAGAAACAGTCGCATGCGTCCGTTAGTGGCCATTCGCGCCCTGAAGAGTCTGATTAATGACCCGGAGAAGACAGACCAGGTGTTTGTGATCATCACCGCGATGTCAGGCAACTCTCTAGCAAGGACCTTCGCGCGATTCAGAAAAACAGAGATGGGTAAAAAGATCCTCGCAGAGAATCGGAATCTGCTCACGACACTTCTTGATAGAGAGAGCTTGGGAAACCACGAAGATGGAACCCTGGGGCAGACTTATCTGCGTTTCGTCGAGCGCGAACAGATCAGTGCAGATGGGCTAGTGGCAGCGAGCCAATCGAAAGAACAAATAGAGGAACCAAAACTGAAATTGTTCGGAGAACGGATGCGAGACCAGCATGATCTGTGGCATGTCACCACAGGCTATGGCAGGGATACTTTTGGCGAAGCCTGCTTGCTAGCGTTTACTTACGCACAAACCCGCAACCGCGGACTGGGAATCATCGCCCTGGTGGGCATGATAAAAATCCAAAAAGAACTTGGCCCGGGCGTACGCAAAGCCATGTGGCAGGCCTACAAGGCCGGCAAACGCGCCGCGTGGTTACCACAACAAGACTGGGAAACATTGCTCTCCCAACCGCTTGAAGAAGTTCGACAACAGCTGAGGATTTCACCCCCGCAGATCTATCAGGAAGTCTTCGAGAATTACAAATTAGCAAACGTCTGATTTTATTCACCTGAGCGGCATACCGGGCCAAGCCGGTTTAGTTCGAAAGCAGCCCTTCCAGCGTTATCTGGTCTTTAGCGAAGTTTCGTATCCCTTCAGCTAACTTCTCTGTTGCCATCGCGTCGTCATTCATCTGCCAGCGAAACCCGGATTCCGATTGCTGCACCTTGTCTTCGCCACTCGCAGCGTCTGGGACAAGCTGTCGAGGCAGGCTACCGTCGTCTTCGGAAAGTGCTTGTAATAGCGCGGGACTGATTGTGAGTCGGTCGCACCCGGCCAGGGATTCAATTTCACCTATATTCCTAAAGCTCGCGCCCATGACAACCGTTTTGTAACCGTGCTGTTTATAGTAGTCGTAGATTCGCTTTACGGATACTACGCCCGGGTCGGTCTGCGCGTCATAACTTTCACCGGTCGCACTCTTGTACCAGTCCAATATTCGCCCGACAAAAGGTGAGATCAGAAACACGCCTGCATCTGCACAGGCCACCGCCTGGGAAAAGCCAAACAGTAAAGTCAGGTTGCAATTAATTCCCTGCTGCTCGAGTTGTTCCGCAGCACGAATACCCTCCCATGTACTGGCGATTTTGATAAGAATTCGATCACGACCAATGCCATTTTCTTCATATAGTGAGATAAGACGGTTTGCTTTCTCTATTGTTTTCACCGTTTCAAAAGACAGACGCGCATCTACTTCCGAGGACACGCGTCCTGGTACTATCGCCAAAATTTCAGTCCCTATATCCACCGCTAGTTTATCCGTGCAGTTTTGTCGCATCTGCTCGCTGGAACCACCCTGGGCTGCAGCCCAGTTCTTTGCAACAGCCAAATGACCCGCGTATAGCGGCATCGCCGCCGCTTTTAGCAAAAGCGATGGATTGGTCGTTGCATCAATTGGCTTGTACTCCGCAATTGCTACGATATCGCCTGTGTCGGCCACGACGTCGGTCATCGTTTTAAGCTGTTCCAGTTTGTTCATACCATTCACCTTAAGGAGGGCAATTCTGATTCTCGTGTTGAATCTTCATCATTGTCTGCACTCGAGTCAACTTCCGATGATTGGTCTATACTGAAAACAAAAAATTAACGCTTCCTTGCAACAATCTTACCAATTCAGTTCGACCTTTGGCTTTTTGATGGCAGCTACCGGATTCGCCGTCGGACTAGGCAATATCTGGAGATTCCCTTACATCACGGGCGAAAACGGCGGCGGTGCCTTTGTCGTGGTTTATCTTGGGTGTGCCCTCATGATCGGCATCCCTATCCTTATCGCGGAAATCCTGATCGGCCGGCGCGGGCAGGCTAACCCCCCAAAGTCCATGCAGAAGCTAGCTGAAGCGGAGCGCAGATCGCCACGGTGGATACATCCAGGACACCTGAACCTTGCCACAGCATTTGTCATTCGGGGCACCTACTGCGTCGTTTCAGGTTGGGCACTCTGGTATCTGTTTAAAGCCATTTCAACCGGGTTTGTCGATACTACGGCCAACTCTGCGGCCAACTCTGCGGCGGGCGCCCTCGGCGCTGTGATGCAAAGCGTTGACGGTATGTTTCTATGGACCGCGTTAAGTTTGGTACTCACCGGCACAATTATCTACTATGGCGTGAACCTACTATGGCGTGACCCTACTATGGCGTGTACCTACTATAGCGTGAACAAAGGGATCGAACGTTCCGAGAGGGTAATGATGCCTAAGCTCTTCCCGGTGATGGCCGGTCCTGTTATCTACAACGCCTTTTAGGATGGCTTTCTGGATGCTGTGGCTTACCTGTTCACACCTGATTTTTCAGAGGTCACAGGCGCCACTTAACTGGCGGCTGTTGGGCAAGCGTTCTTCAGCATCGGTGTTGGAATGGGTGGAATGATGATATTCGGATCCTACCTGCCACAGGAAATTTCGATTACCCGTTGCGTGCTAATCATCATTGTGATCGACACTGCCGTGGCATTGATGGCCGGCCTGATCTTCCAAACCCTGCCCGTCGCATTCGGACACATGCCAGGCGGTGATCTGGTAGCAATCCTGTTTTTTACACTGCTATCTGTTGCAGCAGTCACCTCTATGGTGGGTTTCCTGGAACCCCTGATCGCCTGGATTCAAAACACTCGTCACTATTCGCGACATAAATCTCCGCTGATCACGACAGCTTGTATCGCCTGCCTTGGGGTGCTAAGCATTTTATCTTACAACATACTCTCACACTGGAAACTGGGGTCTCGAAACCTTAATGGTTTTTTAGACGTTCTTGCCAACCAAATAATGCTTCCTGTTGGTGGACTCTTAATCGCGATATTCGCTGGCTGGCAGGTTAACAAAGCTTCCTTGCGGGACAAACTGCCTGCAATGCCCAAGGCAATGTTTGAAGCTCGGCATCATTTACTTCGCTTTTTGCTACCACCCGCTATCGCGGTCATCATTATCACGGGGTTTTTATAAACATGTCTACGCGTCTATTTCTTTTTGTCTTAGTCATATTTTCAGCCGAGACATTTCCCGCCCCACCTACGAATCTATACTGGGGCGACCTGCATGTGCACAGCAATCGCTCCCCTGATTCATTCGCATTCGGCAATTCTCGATTAACACCAGACAATGCCTACCGATTTGCTAAAGGCGAAACGGTCAAGGCTAACAGCGGCGAAAACGTTACACTCAAGAAACCGCTAGACTTCCTGCTGGTTGCTGACCATGCAGAGTTCGTGGGCGTGTTCCCAAAGCTGATCGAGCGCGACCCGGTTTTTGCAGCAACAGGTCTTGGCAAAAGATGGATTAAAGCGTTGGATGAATCAGCAAACCTGAGGACTATTATTCTAGAGTGGGTTGCGTTGATTTCTGATCCTAACTACGAGCAGGAACTGACAGCAGAGTTTCGCACCGACGTATGGAAAGAAAACATTTCATTCGCAGACCGACACAATGACCCAGGCACGTTCACGGCAATGATTGGCTATGAGTGGACAGCGATGATCAACGGCAACAATCTGCACCGCGTCATCGTATATCGGGATAATGTCGATAAAGCAGGCCAGCTACCTCCTTTTTCCGCCCTGGACAGCCAGGACCCAGAAAAGCTCTGGGCGTTTCTGGAACAATATGAAGCCAAAACCGGTGGCGACATCATGGCCATACCGCACAACGGCAATATATCCAATGGCATGATGTTTCAATTAAACACCGTAAGCGGCGAACCGGTCAGCGAGGCATGGGCACAAACCAGAATCAAATGGGAGCCTTTGTATGAAGTGACACAGGTAAAAGGGGATGGCGAAGCACACCCCTTCCTTTCTCCGGATGATGAGTTCGCCGACTACGAGACCTGGGACGAAGACAATATTGGGCGTACTGTCGCCAAGAAAAACGAAATGCTGCAGTATGAGTACGGCCGTTCCGCGCTGAAGCTCGGTTTAAAGGTTGAACAGGAACTCGGCACTAACCCCTATGAGTTCGGGTTACTGGGTAGTACTGATTCACATACAACGTTGTCCACCGCTGACGACGACAACTTCTACGGCAAGTTCATTGATTCAGAAATGACGCCGGAGCGAATGACCAACAAAATGGGGGGAAGCCTCTGGTACAACTGGAAGCTCGCAGCTTCCGGATACATGGGCATATGGGCAGATGAAAACAACCGTACTAGCCTGTTTGACGCTATGCAAAGAAAAGAAGTCTATGCGACAACCGGTCCACGGATCGCCCTTCGTTTCTTTGGCAGTTGGCACTTTAATGAGCAGGACAGCGAAAAAGAAATCGCCACCGTCGGATACCAAAAGGGCGTGCCAATGGGTAGTCGCCTGATTAAAGCACCTAAAGGCGGCGCACCAAGATTCCTGATCAGCGCCTATAAGGATGCTGACGGCGCGAACCTTGATCGCATGCAGGTCATCAAGGGCTATCTGGCAGAAGACGGTGAACTAAAAGAGCGTATTTATGAAGTTGCCTTCGCCGGGAAGCGCAAGATCGATGACCTGGGCAAACTACCACCGATAGGCAATACTGTAGATGTAGCCGACGCCAGCTATACCAATTCGATCGGCGCAACGTCTCTTGACACACTGTGGGAAGACCCTGATTTCAACCCTAAAGAGCGGGCTTTTTACTACGTGAGGGTTTTGGAGATACCAACGCCAAGATGGTCTGCCTATGACGTCAAAAAGTTCGACCTGATAGATGTTAATGAAAACGTACCCATGGTGACTCAGGAGCGAGTCTACAGTTCACCAATCTGGTATTCACCCTCGGACTTATAGGCTATTTAATTTCATATGTGGAAGATGACACTCAAGCAACGCCGCCGACATGGCGAACTGATGGGACAATTGGAAGGCATGCGTAACAATGCCTACCTTTGGCCTCCGGAAAACTATGCGCCAGGCGACAACGAAGAGGAAGACGAGAAGTACCAAAAAGCACAGGAAACTTTTCAGTCCCTGGTGCAGGAACTTCATCAACTGGAAAAGGACGCGACCTGAACAGGAGACAGGAAATGGCGCTAGAACCAGGACCCATGCAAGTCATACACAACTTCCACACGACGAAAGAAGAAGTGTTAGATGACATCAAAAAGTTGGACCTGTGGCCAACTGTCTATGTCTCTGAACGCATGGACGAGTTACCCCCCCACTGGCACGACATTGATAACTGCGGCTATGTAATGGAAGGCAGCAGCTACGTTCTGAATGAAAAGGGCGAAAAGCTTACCCTAAGCGCCGGAGACAAGTTACATATCCCGCGAGGTGCCATCCATGCTGAAGGCAGCGTCACTGAACGCATGGTGTACATCGTTGGCATTTCAGTGCCTGAGAACCTGTTCGAGGTCCTTTCGTTGCTTGATCCCAAAGACAGCCCGCTTAATCAATAATATAAACAACGCTTCGTCAAAAACGTTATCCCAATAGCGCGCTTGGATAGGTTTTACTGGCTTTAAAGAAGTTCAAAAAGCATCATCACCAACACAACATCACCAGAAATATACCGGGGCTGTAAATCGACAGAAACCTGGCCAGCAACATCTTGGAGTTTTACATGAAGGCAGGATCTTATTTTCCCGGTAGTCACTATTCATCCCTTTATGCGATGGCAGGGGATGACTGCTCACTCTTCTTCGACCTTTCGGAACTGACCGAAAAACAACAGGCAGACCACCGGTCAAACATTGAGTTAACCGCTATGCTACAGGTTGCTCTGGCCTGTGTTGGTCATGACAAGGATCACCTCGCATTGTATGCCGAGTACCAAGAACCTGGCTGGCAAAAAATGTTGCAGCGTTACCATAATTTTTTCACCCGAATGACAAGTGAAGTAGTCCCCATGGAACACTTTAGCTACCATCCAAGAGACACTTACTATCAATCAGTTGCAGGCTACATCAAAGACAACCCGTCGCTAACCGATGTCGCCAACCTTTATATGTCGAGCGGTTCTAATAAACTGATCCATCAGAACGAGGAACTTCTGGCCATAAACCGTAACGTTAATTCCAAAAAACATTTCGCTGAAAATGCCCCAGCCTTCGGGATACAGGTCCCGGACACCCTTGTCACCACTAAAGCAGGGCTTGCCACCAAGACGGTTGCGGACTTTTTCAACAAACACCAAAACAACATTATTTTGAAGCTACTAGGCCTGGCAGGCTCCAGAAACGTCACCGCTGTCGACAGCATTACGTCAACCGAAGCGTACGTAGCCGAATACGAGGACGACATGGTGATTCTACTGCAGGAACGCCTGAGCCTCGAAGACTACACTGAGATGACGGTGGACCTAATGGTATCTAAAGACGATATCAAGATAGCAAACACCCGGAAAATTCTTTTTGCCAATGGCTTGTGGGTCGGCAATTTAATTGGAGACTCTGTCGCGATTACTGACGAACAGGCCAGCGCACTAATCCAGGTAGGCGAATATGCAAGACACCATGGTTACGTGACCGACGAGGGCAGCAACTGCGGCATTGATTTTTTCATAGGGAAGGACGGCAGCCTGATCGTTACCGAGATCAACGCACGCTGGACTGGCGGCCTTTTCCCCGCACACATCCTCAGCCAAATTGATGTTCAAGGGAGAGACGCCGTTCCCTTCTTCGACATGGTGTTGATAGAAGAGAGGGAGGCCTACG
>JABIVN010000598.1 GCA_018667205.1 Gammaproteobacteria bacterium
CACTGAAGCGCCACTGTGGGTCTTTCTGCATGGCGGTGGCGCCGGTTTTTACGATGAGAATGGCGATTACCAAGCCGTCGGCGATCAAACCGAAGACACCTGGAACCGCGAGGAAACTTTCGATGACCTTTTGGTCGAACAACTTCAAGGACGCACCGTTGAGAACGGACAACCCAAAGACATCACCCTCACAAGGCGCATCCAGGAGGGTTATCGCGTGGTCATGGTATCGATGTGCGACCACGACCAGTACTCCGGTCTTGGCACGCCTTACCCCAACAATCCCAACCCCGGTGCCGAGGTGAACGGTATGCAGGCCACTATGTCGGCGGTTGAATATACCGTAGCGAAATACCCGACCACCGAGGTATTTGCCCACGGTACCAGTGCGGGATCGGTTGGAGCTTACAATCTGGCTATGAGCTTCGCAGCGCAAGACATACATTTCACCGGTGTGGTGGCGGATTCTATTTTGAGCCCAAGGGCTTTCGACTTATTCGACGCTTACCCGGGACAGGCTCCGCGTCAACCGGGCTGGACCTATGAGGGCGTTGGAGAAAAACAAGGTTTTTACGGTGATATCAACCGCAGTGATGTTATCGCCCCCGAGGGCCGGATCGATGCGGGCTTTGATGAGGTGCCCCTGCTGTTTGTCGGCGGCACAGACGACCCCTTCTGTTTTTGGGACCTCCCACCCATACCAGAAGCTGCCACCGCGGGTCTGAACAACTGCGAATGGGCGGCCCAGGGGCTGATTGATACCATCGCCGCTCAACCTGACAGTCCACATCAGGTCTCCAACCTGGTAGGCCTCGGTCATGTACCCACTAACGAGGTGACAGTCGCGAACGATCTTGTGAACACATTTATCGGCGACATTCTGGCGGGCAACCCCGATCTACCTTTCCGGCACATCCCCGGCTACAACATGATGATGATGGGCCACAGTTTCTTCAGACCTATGGCTGAACAGATGCCCTTTCACGCGGTGAGATCTGGCGTTGCAGGCCATACCCAAACGGTAGAGTTCTCAGGCGGCGCCTCTGGAGCCCCGCTAGCGCTGTGGAACGATGCAGGCCACCGCGCCAATGTACAGGCAGTGCTCGACACCGGCACCGTGGAACTGTTCGGCATGACCTACGAGCCGACCTCCCCCACCACTGAAGGCTACGAGCTCTGGTTCGACTACGCGCTGTCGAAGAACCCGGACACGAAGTTCTTCATCGGCCTACCCTGGGCTGACTTTCCCTCGAGCTACGCCGACGCTGCGACCTACGCAAATTTCTGGCAGTCGTCACACGATGGTTCTTGGCATGACTTTATCGATGTTTTGCGCGGGCTCTATCCAGACGTGGAAATATACTGCATTCCCTACGGCCAGGCGGCACTGGAGTTACGGACCCTCCTTGAAGCGGGCAACCTGCCAGACATTTCAGTACTTACGGGCGTGGCGGGCGATGGCCTGTTCAGGGACAACAAGGGCCACGGCCATGAAGAAGAGATTCTTTACGATACAGCGGAGCTAGTTTGGCTGAATGCCATCTACGGCGTTGAGCTGGATGAGTATGCCTACGACCCTGATTACATCACTGACATCAAGGCCATCGCCAAGTCGATCATGGATGGGCATGATCCTGCATACAATAAGAAGTAATCAAAGAGGCAAGAGCAGCCCAAGAGAGTAACGAACTAGAGTCAGAAAGAATGGCCCGAGCGGCGAAGACTATTTTTGATCTGACCCGCCTGAACCAACTTTTCGGTCCTCGTTCGGAAGTTCGGTGCGAAAAACCACCTGGATTTCTTCGAGTTACAGAAACCTATCAACCGAGTCGCTCAGGTCCAGGCTCGGCATAGGGTCGGTTTCGGTAACTCTTCTCAACTGCGCTAGAAAAAACGCTTGGATTTCTTCCACTTACTGAACAGGTTCAGCCCTCTCCCTGCTCCTCATAATCGGCAGGTCGAAGACGGTCGGCCGCTGCCGTTCGAGTCCTTCTGGGCCCACCATATTATTGATTCTTATAGTCTTTCTATAGAAGAGAGCGTCCGACTTCTATGGCAAGAGTCATAGGCCGGAGTCAAGGGGGAACAGGATGCACCTGCCCGGCCTCTCCTGGTACCTCCCACCAGAGCACCACCTGGGACAAGGTGAATTGATGCGTAGCATCAAGAGAAGGTGCCCTGGGGTACATTGCCTCTTTTCGCAGGAGAGGAACCCGCGTTATCGTCGTTCAATAAGCCCGGACGCCACTGAACACTGGGTCGGCATGGACTTCTGTGAGCTACAACCTGGAAACGACCACAAAAGATTTGCAAGTGAACCAATGCGAGATCGCTTTCAGCACGTTCGATGCCAATCGCCTGATTCAATGCACGAAAAGCAACGGGATACTGGGAGAAAAATTTCCCACATAGGCCTTTTATCCGTCTTATACTTTGGACGAATATGATTTGCACGGTCACCTCAGCGAACAACTTTTCAGAGCAATCGGCGGTTACTTACCGAATTTTTCCAGTTCAGTCGGCAGTATCAGTGAGGAAATCTACTCCCGACAGGCCGTTTGTTTGTCCTATACTTAACGTATTAGTCTATCTGCTCAAGATCACTTGGCTTCCATGTTTGATCAAACCACGGTTGCAATGGCCCATATAAGCGCAGTAGAGCAAACCATGCCTTATTTGGCACTGTCTCTGTCCAATTTGCTCTTAATGCACCTTCTGGCGCTGTAGGACCAAAGTATAAATCCACACTGCCGTCTTCGTTATAAACAAGCTTGTCACGTTCATTATTTTTACTGGGGTAATCTGTGCCACCCGGTATTTGTAGTTCTGAGCGAGTTTGTGGGTCATAGACCACAAACGACCAAAAGTCTTTGGCCGGCGCATCTGCCGGGATATTCACTTTATAGCGCTTACTGCCATCTAAAAATGCACCGCTTGCATCTTCAGTAGCGAAGGCATAATTAGAGCCAACGCCGGGAATTTCAAGGGCCATCGCTGGTGTGTTTACCGTAGCAGAATAAAAGAACAAAGTCCGCGCGTCTAAATTACGCCCACCCATTCCTCCATCCTTTAACCACTGGTAATCCTTGCCAATAAAACCGGTGTACCATTTTCTGTCGTCAAAGAAATAGGCGCTTTCATCACGAGGCTTTAACCAGATAGCGCGGGCGGTTGCATTACCTACGGCAACTGAATCTTCCAATATCGCTTTCATGCGCGCATCAGGTGCAAAAGGCTGGCCTTTTTGAAGGCCTATCGCTGCTGCTTGGCCACGCAGTTCTGGATCTAAGAATGAAATGGGTTCTTTCTGCAATACATTCCATAACTCTTCATAAAACGCATAATCGTTCGCATGGATGGTATTAAAAAATATTCCGCTGCCATTAGTGAAGACCATTTTTTTCGGATCGCTTGCATCCTCTAACGGGTATATTTTTAAGCCCGTACGCCACATGTTAGCTGCATATTCAGGTTTGCCGTCTTCCAAGAAACCGCGCAGGACTAACCAGTTATGGTAGCTAGTCGATTGTGCAATCCACGCTTTCGTTTCTTTGCCGCCAATCATCACGCTCGCGCGGGTATCTTTGCCGCGGTCTTCCATGCCATTTAACGTGGGCTGCAAGTCGCCTTCATAATCAGGGGGCAGGATAATGTAAGTGCCGCCCTTCATGGCGTCAGGCCCTGGCGCGCCCATGTCCACCACAAAGCGGAAGAAAGCGTCATTAACGGTGCCCGGTCCTGCGCCAGCCGGTATTTCCACCACAGTTGGCCCATCTCTTTCTAAATCCAGCATGGCTAATGCATAAACGGTATCGGTATTGCCCGTCAAAAATAATGGGGTTGAATCCATTAAGTCATCAAAAACGATAACTTCATTATAGTCATCCGCGCCTATTTCTTTCATTCCTAAACGCACGCCTTCTATCGAAGTCGCCGGAATAAAATTTAAAAAGACTTCAATACCACGATAAAAATCTAGATTGTCATACACCGTGGCAATCGTTTCGTCTGTTGGAATCCCGTCATAGAAGTTTAATTCGCCAATACGCGTTTCAACTTTATCAGGCGTCATGATGTGCTCAGGTATTTTGTACTTAAACCCTGGCGTCGGGTCTTCCCCGGCTGCATAGGTATTTTGTATGCCTGAAAAAAAAATTGGCATGCTGACGAAAGCAAAAAGCGTTTTTTTGATTCTAGTCATGTTATCTCTTTCTCCACTTTTGATCACTTAGGGAACTGCTGCTAAATATAAATAGGATAAACGCTACTTTTGCTACTAATTTATTGCAAACAACGGACTGCACACAACCATTTCTCGAAGTATAGGACATATAAACGGCTTATTGAGATTAGATTTCCTGATACTGCCAAGTTAACTTGTCGGTACCCTCCATGTCATTCCCGTTTAGGCTGCCGCTACCACACACACCACCGGGGCAGTACGCATTAATTTCATTTCAAGATAAGTTCAGCCCGGACGCCACTGAACACTGGGTCGGCATGGACTTCTGTGAGCTACAACCTGGAAACGACCACAAAAGATTTGCAAGTGAACCAATGCGAGATCGCTCTCAGCAC
>JABIVN010000599.1 GCA_018667205.1 Gammaproteobacteria bacterium
GCTGAGGGCTCTTGATTAGAACGGCTGAGGGCTCTTGATTAGAACGGCTGAGGGCTCTTGATTAGAACGGCTGAGGGCTCTTGATTAGAACGGCTGAGGGCTCTTGATTAGCCCCGCTGAAGGCGCTTACCCGGATAGCTGGCGGCACCGGCTTCCAACCAAGCCGCACAGGACGAACTAAGCACTTTGTTCCGTGTCTCTTGATATAAACTAACGTCCTCGTCGGTGAGGATATCTCGCCATCGACCATTAGTGCCCTTATTGATAAAGGTAGCTCGACCGCCTTTAAAGACTTCCGGCATTTCTGACGACTGGGCGCTTTCCGCAACTGCCTGCTTTTTAACTCTGCCAAATGAAACGGCTTTCACTACGGCCTTGATTTCATCGCTGGTCATCGGAAGACCTATAAAAGCAGCCAATCGTTTCACGGTTCCCGGAAGATCTTTTAACATGTCAGCGTAGTGAAGGAATAGAAAATTTGGCAAATGATTGTAATCCCAATAGCTCTGGGTATGCCGCATGTTTGACCAAAAGGGATATCCTTCCTGCTCCCAGTCAAACCATCCACGCGTAATCCAGTTCTTCCAAAGTTCTCGAATGTTCCCATCAAAGCGCGGCATCTGCTGGTTGCCGTCGAACCTTAGCTGGTCGTAAAAATAATCAGTGTACGCGCCATAATGATTCGCAAGAGACATGAATACGTCACGCGGGTCACGGCCCACGATAATGTACTTCACTTCTTTGAAATAAGGTAGTCCATCCAGTGGCAGATGGCTTTTCAAAAACCTCTGATGTGGCAACGTCTTAATATGCCTACCGAGCTCTTCTTTAGACATGGCAGAGAACCGAGCGTCAAGCCAAGGACTAACAACTCCAAGCGCTGGAAATATTTCATCCTCTGCGGTGTTCCGCACCAACATATTGTACAAAATCTGCTGCGTGAATGTTGTTCCGCATTTGTAAGAAGTCGTCACCACAATGTCGCCATCTTGCGGCTCGTAGACCTCCCACCTAGTCGAATCCAAATGATGGTTCAGGTAGGTTTGGGTGGCTTTCGGGTAGTCCAAAGCAAACCACTCACAAAGGTTTGATTTGAAAGTCTGCGACTATTGCAGTTTCTTGTCCTTGTAGTATTTCGTTCCCTGGAGTGTCACCTGAAGTGCTAATCCATTTTTCGTTATCTGGTAGACACTCACGCCATCAGTCACGGTGGCAGCAAGGTCTATGGAATCACCCTTATCACCTAAAGCAGCAGCAGCATCGCCTTGGCCAGAAAAGTCCCAACCCGAGTCAAGAAAAGCTTCGAAAGACATATCGTTGTGAAAAATAAAGATGACACGAAAGTCTTTTACACCCATTCCCAGCCCGCCACCGGCGGAAAGCATGCGCATAAACGTTTCTTTTCCAGTGCTGGTTTCCCGGACTACGCCACCACCGCGGGCAGTCGACAGCACCAAGAGATTAAAACCAAGCGAGTCAAAAACAGCGACACCCTTTGATTTTGCGACTAAGTCCTTAGTCTCTGGGTTTAGTACATATAATTCTTCCAATGTTTCATCGCGCATTTTCAGGATGGATTGTTGTTCCTTCGCGACTTTTTCAGCTTTTTTTACTGGATCGTCATCTTTTCCGAAAAAAGCACCAGAGCTAGCAACGGAAAAGAACATCAATCCCATAAATATTGTGAGAGCCTTCATTAGAAGCAACCTATCGAGTAGCAGAATCGGACCCCTACCTTACCACTTTTTAAACCTACGGCGTCATCACCACTTTTAATACGTCTTCTTCATGGTTATCGAAAACCTCATATCCTCTTGCACCATCACTCAGGGACATTCGATGAGTGATGATCTCTGTCGGGTCGATTCTTCCCTGCTCGATCATTGGCAACAATTTCGGAATATAATACTGAGGGTTCACAATACCCGAACGAAGCGTGATGTTTTTACCTGTCATCACGGGAAAAAAATCGATGCTGACCTGCGCGCCTGCAACCACACCAATAACGGCCACCCGCCCCCCTGGTCTAACGACATCGAGCGCTAATTTAACTGTCGCCGGGTTGCCAACGGCCTCAATCGCACAGTCGGCTCCTTTGCCGCTGGATAGCGATTTTGCGACTTCTACAACGTCCTCCCTCGATGGGTTCAAGGGCCTGCATCCCCTCGCCCTGGCTTTCTCCAGTCTGCCATCATCAAGATCAACCGCGATGACCGTTGCTGCACCCCGCATGAGCGCTGATAGCTGCGCAAAGACCCCCACTGGACCACAACCGATAACCACGACCATATCGCCTGGCCCAACTTCAGCAAGGTCAGCGCCCATGTACCCGGTTGGCAGAATATCAGTGAGAAACAAAACCTGCTCATCGCTGAGTCCATTAGGGATTTTGAAAAGATTGGTGTCAGCGAAGGGCACTCGAACACCTTCCGCCTGACCACCCGGGTTAAGAGGGGATCCGAAAATATTGGTCACCGGGCCCATTTGCGTGGTCTCCATACAACCGCTGTACAGGTTGTCATCACACAGCGCACAACCGCCACACCCAATGGTGCAGGAGACCAACACTCGATCTCCTTTTTTAAATCGGCGCACATCGCCGCCAACATCGTCAACTGTTCCTAGAAATTCATGCCCTAACGTGAATTCTCCTATCTCCGACCTGCTAGGGCCATGGTAGATATGAAGATCAGAACCGCAGATAGCTGTTTTCTCTATTCGGACAATCGCATCTGTTGGCGCTTCGATCGACGGGTCCGGCACATCCAAATAAGAAACAGTTTTGTGACCCTGATAGACAAGCGCTTTCATCGATACAACCCCAGACGGATAGCAAAATACAATGGTAAGCTGACTACTTATCGAAATCCAATCTGGAGAAGCGCATGGAACTGGGGCTTAAGGGGAAAAAAGCAATTATCACCGGCGGTAGCCGAGGAATCGGCCTGCACACGGCAATACTGCTTGCCCAGGAAGGCTGTTGCATTGCATTTTGTGCCAGAAACCAGCGCGATATAGATGCAGCAGTAGAAAAGATAGGCGAACAAGGCAATGGCACCGTTGTTGGCTTTCAAGCTGATCTGGA
>JABIVN010000600.1 GCA_018667205.1 Gammaproteobacteria bacterium
CATCATCCCGTAGACGAGCAATTCTGGCTCATCAGAAAGTAATTCCGGATCAATGATACCTTTCCGAATGGTGGAGGTTACTTCCCCGCCTGCCAGGTAGGCACCGGCAAACTCGAAGACCATCGCAATAAGAATGGCCTGCTTAATAGTGATTGCCTTGGCGCCAACCGATGTCCCCATGGCATTGGCGACATCGTTAGCACCGACCCCCCAAGCCATAAAGAAGCCAAAACAAATCGTCAGGATCAGCAGCGTACTGCCATAATCTTCTATAACGCCCATACGCTTTCCCTAACTTGCTATTAGATACATCATGCGATTTCCGACCGTCTGGGCATCGTCAGCGATGTCTCCAATTTGGTCGATAACGCGGTATAAAAAAATCACACTGACTGGGTTCAGGTCTGCTTCATGATCAAATAATGCTCGCCTGAGCTTCACCTGTAAAACATCTGACTCATGCTCTGCAACATCAAGTTCTTCGAGCATCTTCTCTATTAACTCTATTTCCCGACCACTGAAACCCGTGGTCACAAGATCGTTCAACTCATCCATCACTTTCCGGGCGAGGGTCACTGCATCCAGACTGGCTTTCACGAATCGCGTCAACGCCTCGTCCACTTCCTCTGGAAACCTCATTTTTCGGCCCAGCATCAATCCTGCAATATCTTTCGCACCGTTAGCTATTCGGTCCTGAACCTGAACGATTTCCAGCAGATGGTTGCGTGACATAGGCAGGAAAAGGCTCCGTGGCAGATTTAACCTGACCTGCTTTTTCAGTTCGTCTGCATCGCCCTCAAGGTCGGAAACCGCTCGATAACATTTTTCGGCTTCTGCCCAGTCAGAGGCAGACACAGCCGCTAAAAACGGAACCAATGCAAGCACACAATGTTCACACGTCGCCATATGTTCCTGAATCGGTGATATTGGAGAAGGACCAAACAATCTGGAGAATAAAGGGGTTTTTGACACAGTTTCGCTCTGCGCTGGAGGCATGGTTAAAGTGAAATGAATGTTAAGCTAAAGTCAGGAAATAGCGAATACCCTAACTCGAAATTCCGATTAAGAAGTTGCAGGAACTGCCAGCTTTTTTGTGATATAAACCCGACTTATGAAATCCAAGCCAAATAATCGCGGTCGAAAGTATATGGATACGGCCGCCGTCGTCCTGTCAGGTGTGTGCATGATGCATTGCCTGGCACTGCCGATCGCCCTGACGATTCTTCCAATCGTCAATGTTACCCTGCTTGACGAGTCAACTTTCCACCTGATCATGATGGTTGTGATTCTGCCAATCAGCGTCATCGCATTAACAATTGGCTGCCGCCAGCACAAAGATAAGCTGACCCTGACCCTAGGCAGCGTTGGCCTGCTGATATTGACGCTTACTGCGATCTTTGGCCACGACCTGCTAGGACTGACAGGCGAGCGCATTGTCACCTCGATCGGCGGCCTTATTCTCGCTGCCGCGCATATCCAGAACTACCTTTGCTGTCGCAACGACGATTGCGCACACGAACACTAGATAATCTTGAGCTAGCAATAGACAGACATGAGCAGCGACTACCAGGTTGATCGACAAGGTGGTCCTATTGGCGCCACTGTTAGCGATATTGATCTCAATAATCTTGATTCAAACGCTGTCGACTTCCTTCGCAATGCATTAAGCACCCATCTCGTCCTGTTTTTTAGGGATCAGTCTTTGGACCCGACAAGCCTTTTGACACTGGCGTCAAAATTCGGTGTGCCTGCTCCCTACCCTTTTGTAAAAGGCGTCCCTGGATTCCCTGAAGTCGTCGAGGTCGTTAAAAGACCTGAAGACACGCGCAACTTTGGGGGGGTCTGGCACTCGGACACGGCATATCTGAAAACACCGGCAATGGGCGCCCTCTTGTATGGCGTCGACATACCTGCCCAAGGTGGCGACACCATTTTCACCAATATGTACGACGTATTCGATTCTCTTTCAGCAGGAATGAAAAGCTTCCTTGGACAGCAGACGGCAATAAACGATGCGGATAACAGCGCCATCAGGGCTACACGTCCTGGAACCGGTTATAAAGGTCTGCAAGCCACGCACCCTGTTGTAAGAACGCACCCGGTGACTAAAAGGCCGCTGCTGTATGTCAACAAGGCGCACACCACTCGATTTGCCGGAATGTCTGAGCAAGAAAGCGCGCCGATTTTAACTTTTCTGTTCGACCGAATCATTCAGCCAGAGTTTTCATGCCGATTCCGATGGCAGCGCGGCAGCCTGGCCTTTTGGGACAACCGCGCATGCCAACACTACCCGCTGAATGACTATCAGGGACAATTAAGAAAAATGCTTCGCGTGAGTCTTGCCGGTGATAAACCCCGCTAGCGATCACAGTGTGAGGTTACCGGCACCATCAATGTGAGCCGCTTTGCCGCAATATTCACTCACCTGCATATCCTGCAACATGGCTCGATCCGAAGAATTAGCCCAGGTTCTCTTACCCTCCGGGGTTAAACACGCAAAATGACCAACGGCCGGTTCGTCACCCGAGAACATGACGGTATAGGATTCGATAATCACATCACCATCGTAATCCACCAACCATTCCCTGGTTGGGCAGGTATCAACTTCTGCCTGCAAGTTTTCGTGCTTGTAACCGCTTTTAGGCGCTTCGGTCGAATAAACGCCAAACGCATGCTTTGTCAGGAAACCACCATTTGCCGTGACAAACCCTTTCTTGCCTGGATTATCCCGTAACAACTCAATCATTCTGGCGATGCTGTGCATTACGTAATTATTAAGTGGACCGCCCCCAAAGGTTAATCCGCCCGTGACCGTAAGTTCTCGGTCTAATGGCAATCCTAGTTCTGCCGCTGCCACTTGGACAGCCACAGGGAAACAACTGTAGACATCGACGAAATCAAGGTCATTGACGCTCAAGCCTGCCAGTTCAAGTGCCCGCCGACCCGCGATACGGATGGCTGGAGAAGAATGAAGGTTGTCTCGCTCCGAGACCGTATAGGTATCGTGTGCGTCAGTGCCCACCCAAGGATAGACCCACTGGCTTTCAGCTATCCCCAGTTCTTTGGCCTTGGCGACACTGCACATAATAATAGCCGACGCCATATCGACTGAGTTGTTTGAATTCATCAATTTTGGATAAGGGAAACTCACCATCCGATTTGTCTTACTAGGCGTTCGAATAGCCGTGGCGTCCACCGCTTCCCTGATCCACGCATTCGGATTGCGCGCAGCCACCTGACTGAACCCCGCCCACATTGTTGCAACTTTGGTCTGATGCTCCTCGATAGTCTCACCCTGATGGTGGCGAAGCGCATTCTCAAATATCGGGTAAATCTGGATAGGTTGACGAATACTCCTTGCCACCTCTGCCTCGCCGCTCATGGGTTCTTCCTGACC
>JABIVN010000601.1 GCA_018667205.1 Gammaproteobacteria bacterium
CACCTCTACAATAGGTGGAAGTCGAGCGCAGAGGATAACCTTAGCGCATTGATCCAGCATCTCGGTGACACGGAGACAAGCAGCTACTTTTTGGCGACTGGGGAAGTCAAAGACGTGAAGGGGCTGCTTAAAACACTCTCAGAAGCCACCGATCCATTTAGAAGTGACCTGAAGGCTCGATTCAGTTTCGAAGGTAAAAAGCTGTTCGATGTTTCCTACATAGAAGAAAAGAACGTGGTCTTTTTGCTGGCACAGCTGTTATCAGAGCTGAACATTATCTTGGAAGGCGAATCTCTTTACGATCAAGAAAGACTAGCGGGTGTTAATCTTTCGGCAGCCACCACCGAATTGCTCGCCAGTGAGGCGGCATCAGTCACCCCGCTCAATCGCCGACTTCTTGAGGACGCATTGGGTTCACACCTTGAACGAAAATCAGACACAGGCGGCGCAGAACCGGGTGCCGATGTGGATATTCTGGACGTCATTCTGGATGAAGACCTTCGTGAAGCGTTTATTGCCACCTGCAGAAACCTGATCGTGTTCGACTTTGTATACGAGAATATGATCGCGGACCTGGTCTCGATGGCCAGGGAAGCCAATGAATCTAAACGAATGCCGCGAGATTTTGTGGCGGGCCTGTTAGATAAATCTATTCAGGATGTACTCAAGCTTGAAGCGTTTAAAGGTTTTACCGCAGTAGATGTTCAGCAGTCTTTTTCTGATTGGATGGAAGAACTTGCCGGTCACTCGGGCTGCACGAGCTTTCTGAAATCAGTCGAAGAATGGATTCGGGTCGTTCATAAAGACAAGTCCGATACGTTGTTTGTCGTGGTGAGTTTCTTCTTTGAAAAGGTCCTGCCCGAATATTACTTATCACGCCGTACTGGTCGGAAATTTGAAGGGAAGATTGAGCCAGTTCGAATTGGACGAAGAAAAGATTTTTGGAACCGGCTGACGATCGCCTATCGCGATCTTCTGTTTAACGAGTTTCTGAACCAGGAAAACAGATCTAAGCGTACCAGCTTTGAGACGATCATTGGGAAGTATGTGGAGCATTTTGAGGAGATAGGGGGCTCGTTGATGTCAGCGAACCCGTGTTCTTTCCCTACCTTCAGGCCTTCAATTGAGCAGGCTCTTAAGGCAGGTGTTCGCCCCCATGGCCTGATTACCGGCATCGGTGATTTCAAAACAGAGACGGGCCCTTACCGCGCCGGGTTGGTCCTGTCTAATGTGGCGTTCCAGGCGGGTAGTATTGATAACTCGGACTGCGTCCGGTTTTGCGAATTGCTGGTTGAGTGCGCGAAGCAGCGGCTACCGGTTATATGCTTTATTTCATCTGGTGGCATGCAGACCAAAGAAGGAGCCGCCGCACTCTTTACGATGGCCGTTATTAACGATCGTATTACCCGATTCATCCGCGACAATGATCTACCCATTATCATGTTTGGGTTCGGACATTGTACGGGTGGCGCCCAGGCAAGTTTTGTGACCCACCCGCTGGTACAGACCTACTATCTAAGTGGTGCAAGAATGCCCTTTGCCGGTCAGGCGGTTGTAGAGCGCAATTTGCCCTACCAGTGTCTGTTAAGTAACTACCTGTCGATTAACGAAGGTTCTATGGCGGGTCTGGTGAAGCACCCTTTTTCTAAAGATCACGATGTTGAGTTAAGGAAAATTGATCCAACGATTCCTGTGCCCACTGAAACGGTGGAGCAGGTTGTTGACCGCGTCATGTCGGGCGTACTGGAACCTCAGCCGCCAATGGTCGAGCTTAATGTTTCGAAAGAAGAGGACCTGATTCGACCGGTGAAAAGAGTCCTTATTCATGCAAGGGGATGTACAGCAGTCAAGCTGGTCTCAAGGGCCAAGGCGCTCGGTCACGAGGTAGTCCTGATCCAGTCAGACCCGGATATGGAGTCCGTGCCGGCGGACATGGTGAATGACGACCCTAAACATTCGCTGATCTGCATTGGTGGTAATACTTCTGATGAAAGTTATCTAAATGCCCGGTCGGTTATCAGCATTGCTGATGCTGAGAGCGTCGATTCTCTGCACCCAGGCATTGGCTTTCTTTCTGAAGACCCGAACTTTGCAGACCTTGTTCGCCAGCATGGTGTTAATTATATTGGGCCAAGTGTCATGTCCATGGAGACCATGGGCAACAAATCTAATGCCATCAACACAACGATGAGTATTGATGTGCCAGTGGTGCCGGGTAGTCACGGTATTGTGGACTCTAGTGAAAAAGCCGCTGAGATTTCTGAGCAGATTGGCTATCCGGTGTTGCTAAAAGCTGTGCACGGTGGCGGCGGTAAAGGCATCCAGGTAGTTCGCAAGCCTGAGCAACTCCACCAGTTGTTTCACCAGGTGACTACTGAAGCAAAAGCTGCCTTCGGTAACGGTGACCTCTATATCGAAAAGTTTGTCACCAACCTCCGGCATATCGAAGCCCAGTTACTACGAGATACTCATGGTAACACCCGCGTTATAGGCATTCGTGATTGCAGCGTGCAGAGAAACA
>JABIVN010000602.1 GCA_018667205.1 Gammaproteobacteria bacterium
CGGTCTACAGAGGTGTTTTCGTAACCCAGATCGGCGAATAGTTCCTCGGCAAGATCAAGAAATTCTTCTTTGCGGGAGTTGGACCGTGTGCGTGCTTTTAGCATGGAAAGACTCTAACAAACCGACCGTCGGTATGTAAAGAGTCTTTTTCAGGGAAAAAGATTCTTCGCTGCTTTACGGCGATATACTTGGTGCTGATTCTGGAGTGGGAAAAGTTTGATGGGTGAGAAGTCTATGCCGGTGCTGGTAGGTGTTGGCCAGGTGACGGAACGTGAGTTTGATGTTGATAGTTCTTCGGTGCTGGACCTGATGGAGCAGGCAGCTTACAAGGCTGTGGAGGATGCTGGTATTTCCAGGGCTAGTCTTGCCGGTCTTGATTCCTTGGTTATTGTGAAAAGTTTTCGGGAATCGACCCGCAATTCTCCTGAGGTACTAGCGAATAGAATAGGCGCGACCGATGCAACCCAATGGTTGATGCCTAATGGCGGCAACGGGCCGCAATACCTGGTTAACCGCTTCAGTGAGGCCATTGCGAATGGGGAATCCCAGTTTGTCATGTTCGCGGGGGCAGAAGCTATGGCAACAGCGCGGAAAATCGTTAAAGCCACGGGAGAGCAACCACCTTGGCAGGAAGTTGCGACCTGTGATCCGAGTTACCTGGTGGAAGATGTAGAGCTCAGTACGGCCCATGAGCAACAGCACGGCCTTTGGCTTGCGCCAGGCTTCTATGCAATGAGCGAAAATGCGCGGCGGCACCAGCTGGGACATTCCGTTGAGGAACACCAGTTGGGACTGGGTGAACTGTTTACCCGGTTTACCGAGGTCGCAGCGAAGAGTTCACATGCCTGGTACCCCGTCCAGCGTAGCGCTGCAGAGATTGCGACCGCCACCGTTAATAACCGTTACGTGGCCTGGCCATATACTAAGTATATGAATGCGATGAACCAGATTAACCAGTCTGCTGCGCTGCTTCTTACCTCGGTCGAGCAGGCGAGAAAGCTCGGTATCAGCGACGATAAGTTCATCTATCTGCATGGATGTTCTGACACCAAGGAGAAAAGTATCCTTGGTAGGCAGAATTATTACTCGAGTGAAGCCATGCGGGTGATGGCAGAGCAGGTATTTGCCAACAATAGTGCGAGCGGGAGCCTTGGCATTGATGATATGCAGCACATCGATTTTTATTCCTGTTTTCCCAGTGCCGTGGCGATGGCCAGGGATACGTTTGGTATGTCAGTTGATGACCCGCGGCAACTGACAATCACGGGCGGGCTGCCCTTCCATGGCGGTGCCGGAAATAACTATGTGATGAACTCTATTGCGGCAATGGTCGAAAAGGTCCGAGAAGATAGGGGCAGTTATGGGCTTGTGACGGCGAACGGCGGTTACTTTAGCAAGCATGCTGCCGGTATCTACTCGACAAACCCCGTTGAAGGAGATTGGAGTCGTACCGACCCTGCTTCCTACCAAAAGGTTTTGGACGATGTGCCCGACACGCCTTCTACCGAATCACCAAACGGAGAAGCAACGATCGAGACTTATACAGTGCTCTATGGTCGTGATAACCAGCCCCATCAAGGCGTAGTCATTGGCAGGCTAGGTGAGTTGGGTGACCCGAAGGCCGAGAGGTTCGTTGCTATGGTTGACGATGAAAGCGATGTGCTCGAGAAGATGACCCAGGAAGACATGATCGGATCTAGTGGTCTCGCGAGTCGTGGCGATAAGCTCAACAAATTCATCCTGAAATAGCATGGGAACTTTCTTGTGGACTTTTTTTGATGAACAAGTAGCCATGAATAAGTTATGAAAGCCTGGCAGATTAAAGAGTTGGGTGATCCTTGGACGAACCTTTCCATTGGGGAAGTGGCTTTGCCTATCCCACCTAAAGGTGTCTGTAGAATTGAAGTCGAAGCTGTTGACCTTAATTTTGCTGACATCCTGCAGTGCCAGGGCAGTTATCAAGTGAAACTGGATACGCCCTTTACGCCGGGAATGAATGCTGTCGGTAAAGTCATAGAAGTGGGCGAGAATTCCGGTCATGCGTTAGGAGATCGGGTTATCGGGCCTACTTATAAGGGTTTTGGCGGCTACGCAGAAGAATGTTTTATTCCGGGCAGGCAAGCGACAGGGCTGGATGTCGGGGTAGATCCCGTCAAAGCAGCCGCGATGCATGTGACTTACGGCACGGCCTGGTTTGGACTCCATCTTCGGGGAAACCTTCAGTCGGGCGAAACGGTGCTGGTGCTTGCGGCGGCCGGTGGCGTGGGAGCTGCTGCTGTTGAACTTGCAAAAGTTCATGGTTGCTGGGTGGTTGCAGCAGCGGGAGGCGCTGAGAAAACAAACGCTTGCCTCCAGATGGGTGCTGATGAAGTAGTGGACTACAACAGTGAGGATCTCTACGAAAAAGTTATGTCGTTGACCGATGGTCGCGGTGTGGATGTTGTCTACGACCCGGTCGGTGCTCATTATTTTGATGTGGCCAGAAGGCTGGTCGCTTGGGAGGGGCGGTACTTGATCATTGGTTTTGCAGCGGGGACTATTCCAAGTGCGCCCATGAATCACGCACTGGTAAAAAATTACTCGCTCGTTGGCGTTCATATGGGTGGGTATCGGGGCAGGGACGATAAGCCCTTTGAGGACTGCTACCGAGCACTCTACACCCTGTTGATGCAAGATAAGATTAGTCCCCTGATTGATGCGGTAGTCGGATTTGATCAACTGCCCGAGATGCTACAGCGATTGGCGAACAGGCAATCGAAGGGCCGGATTGTATTTTCCCCGCGGCGCTGATGAGCCTGGTGGCGAGTCCAAACAGTACGATAAAAGTGACGTAGGAAATTCTCTTCGCTGCCTGCCAACTGCCGCCCGTTGCGCTTTCCATCATGTGGCTGAACTTGTACCTCGGTTAAGGCTAGTGAGTAAAAGATGGCTCGAGAACTGTCTTGACGTTACCCGGTCAGGTTTTATTTGCGATGGGTAAATCATCCTGGCCGCGATCACGAAATACATCCCGGAAAACGTTAGAATCATTCGATAGGCAAAAATGGATACGGCAATGGCGATTACAGGAGAATGTTTTTGTGGAGAGGTGGCCTTTGAGATTTCTGGCGATTTGTTCGATGCTAGGTCTTGTCACTGTTCCAGATGCAGGAAGGCTTTTAGCGGCGCGGGGTCAGCCTATGCTCTGGTGCAGCCGGGTACATTCAGATGGCGCAAAGGTGAAGCGCTGTTAACTTCCTATGTGAATAAAGAAAGTGCGGGCCTGCAATTCTGTAGGGTCTGTGGTTCTACCTTGTGCGGGGTCTTTAACGGCGAGGTTCATGGGGTTTCGTTGGGCTGTCTGAATGATGACCCCAAAGTCATCCTTGCGCGCCATATCTTTGTTGGCTCAAAAGCCAGCTGGGATATGATTGGTGGGGAAACACCACAATTTGACGAATACCCGATCGACCCCTGAGCCATTTAAGGACGAACAATGACCGACCCATCCATACCGTTATCACCAGAAACATCATCAGAAATATGGAATGCTTTATTAGCGCTGGACACGCCAACTGTCTGCAACGCGCTTGAAGTTGTGAACCCAGGTCGCCGTGCATGGGGATTCAATATTCGCCCGTTTGTCTGTGTCAGGCCTGCGCTTTCGCCGATGCTTGGCTTCGCCCGAACTGTGCGAATCCGAGCCGCCCATA
>JABIVN010000603.1 GCA_018667205.1 Gammaproteobacteria bacterium
ATGCCAGCATTAACGTGAAGGCAGGGTCGAATGTGACGTCGCTGAAATCCATCGGCAAAAGAGCGGTAGTTTGTTCTGCCGGGGCGGTTGAAATAACCCAGTCGAACCTTTCACACTGACCATCATTTAGTGTCAGGCGCCAGCCAAGTTCGGTCTGATGAATGGTGTCTACCGAGCAACCTAGACGGACATCAAGACCAATCGCCAGGGTCTTGCACAGTGAGGTCATTCTTGGCTGGGCAACATAGTGCGGCTCTAACCAGGTGTGCGTACCCGGCTTTTCGTTCGGTGTAATCTTGGTAATGTTGGCGTTCCACGCGCTGATGAGTCCTGTTTCCATGTGGCGAGCCAGAAAATCCCGGAACGATCTTGTTCGTACAGTAAAAAACTGGGCGCCGTGGTCAAAGCTGTGTGTTTCGGTGTAGCGGGTTGCCATTCGCCCTCCAACCCCGCGGGACTTTTCGAAAAGAACCAGGTCGATATCAGGTCGCTGTCGGTTGAGCAGGTTGGCTAGAGACAGGCCGGCTATGCCTGCGCCAATGATTGCGATTTTCAATAGAGCTTCCTTGTTACGATTCGGCAGGACTAGAAAAGGGTTAAGAGAAACGGTGCGCTGCACGTGGTAGTCAGGTTTTACGTCATTTGTGCGAAAAAAGATGACATGGCAGGCGTCGTGGGTCAGTTGATCTGTGCCTTTGCTGTAAGAACGCCGGATACTAAATTCTTGGGCCGCTAACAATCTGCTGCCACTATAGGAGCCAGTGAAAAATGGCGTGCTGCACGGAAGTAAGTTTTGATGCCGCCAGATATACAGCAGACAGTTAGTCGAAAATAACGCCGTGAATAGTTCCGTGCTCCAGACAAACTCAGTGTTTTTAACATAACAGTATTGCCGTGACCGGTCATAAATTGCCTGACGACACCACTGCCCAGATCGTTTTTTGTTGTGATAATTGTATCCCGAGCAGGAATACTTGATGGCGGTGCATCCTTGGATGATTTGTATCAGGTTTTTTTCTTCTGGCGAGAAGGAAGTCGCTACCGCATAATCCCGCGACTTAAAGCTTACGGGAGTAAACGTATGGGCGATCTGGCTTATCCGGGTATCGTTAGTGGCTTCGCACTGTTGGCGTATTACTTCACGCTTTACCAATCCGGCATGGCGCGAGGAAAATTTAATGTCCCTGCACCTTTACACGAAGGGCCAGAGGAATATATGCGTTATGTGCGAGCGCATCAAAATACGTTGGAACATCTTGTATTGTTCTTGCCGGGACTCTGGCTGTTCTCGATCGCAGTTAGCCCTCTCTGGGCGGCTGGTATTGGTGTGTTTTGGCCGATAGGAAGAATGTTATATGCACTTGGTTACTACCGTTCTGCCGAAAAGCGGATGCTGGGCCTGCTAATTAGCATGCCACCCATTTATATTTTTGTGCTGGGTTCAATCACTGGTTTCGTCATGAAGCTTGGTTAGCCGTGGCTTTCTTTTATTTACCCAAGCCGCCTTCAATTAGCGCAAGTCGGAGTGACGCTAGTAGCCATTAAACGACGATAAGATATCCTCGGATTCTGGGAAAGGTCGTTAGCCTTTATTTAAAGACTCGACCTAGTTGACTGCTCCTTCAGCAAAAAAAGCAGCAACTTCATCTTCTTTGTAACCCAATTCTGCCAGCACTTCGCGAGTATTTTCACCCAACGTGGGCACGTGCGAGTCAGGGGAGAAGACTGAATCGTTGATACGGTATCCAGCTGTAGTCACCTGGTGATTGCCGAACTCGCTTTGGACCTCGGCAAAGATTCCCCTGGCTGCTGGTTGGCCTGACTTAATGACATCAGCCAGATCTACAACAGCACCCGCGACAACCGCCTCTTGACTAAAAATCTGATCCCATTCGCTGCTTGTTTTTTCCCTAAGGACTTCCTCAACTCGCTGCTCTATCTCTGGCATGGCAATTAACAGTTCGGAGGTGGTCATTGAAGAGTATTCGGCGAGTCCGATAGCATCAAGAATTGGTCTTTGATTCGATGGTCGATATCCCGCTAGCATGACGTACCCGTCTTTAGTAGCGTATCTACCGAGCAATGGGCCGTCACGATTCCGGCCTGGTTCCACAGGAATGCCTGTCGTGGCGGCAATACTTGAATGCCGGTTCATTAACAGCATCGTCACATCCTGCATTGCGACATCTATATGTTGTCCATTACCTGTGCGCGCTCTAAGCATTACAGCGGCGAGTATTGCCGATGTGGCGTGCATGCCTGTGGCGTAATCCAATACGGGTCCCCCTGTCCTAATCGGACCATCGCCTCGTTGATTGATCGACATGAATCCAGAGGTCGCTTGAATGACATCATCGAAGCCTGGCCTGTGACTATGGGGACCGTTCTGGCCAAATGCAGAAATCGAAACGTAAATGAGCTGAGGGCTTTCATCTGCCAGCGTTTGGTAGTCAAGGCCGTGATCCGCCATGGTGCCTGGGCGATAGTTCTCTACAAAGATATCGGCTTGCTTAATCAACTCGCGAACCAGCGAGCTGCCGCGTTTAGTGGTGATGTCGAAGACAACGCTGCGTTTCCCCGCATTCTGAGCAACAAAGCCAGTACCTAACCCAAGCTTGACCTGCTCTTGTTCCCCGCCCCATGCGCGGACCATGTCACCCTTAGGTGACTCAACTTTGATAACGTCGGCGCCGAGTAGGCTAAGTTGATAAGTGCAATAGGGTCCTGCAAGCACATGCGTCAAATCGATAACCTTGAGCTCATCAAGCGGTTTTATTGTCTGAAAATTCATTTTTTACATCCCTCACTTTTATCCATGGCGGAATCCTATAAGAAGATAAGTGAAGGAACAGGTTAAGTCTCCAGGTCACGCACTACAAGTTTCTAGGACGTATGCTTTGAGTTGTCGACGTCTAGCAAAAGTACCGCTTGGGCCGCTAAAACTCTCGCGCAGAGGGCGTGGGGTCAGCAATGACTTGCGCTAGCCGGGTCACTAAATCTTGGCGGCTAAAGGGTTTGTAAAGTATTGGCGCTTTTGTCATGGCATCGATTTCGTTTGGCGTATTCTGTGCGTAGCCTGTTGTTAGAAGGACCTTGAAATCCCTACGTAATTTCCGGGCTTCTCGACATATGTCGAATCCGCTGATGCCCCCGGGAAGCATAATGTCACTAAAAATCACGTCGATTTTTTCGTCCCGGTGAATCAATTCAAGTGCCTCTTGGCCATTTGAAGCTGTCAGGACCTCAAAGTTTTCGTTCTGTAGTTGCCGCTGAACCAGCGTTAGCAAAGACGCCGAATCTTCCACGAGCAGAATTCGCACGGGGGACGTTATGGGTTCTGAAGTTTCTTTGCTGTTAAGTGGCGGTGACTCTACGTTAACGGCAGTCTGGGTTAGCGTTAATGCGGTAGTGGTGCCGTGCCTCAATTGGCTTTGGATTGACAATTTCCCTTGGTTTTCGTTGACGAACTGATGCACCATGCCCAGGCCTAAACCGTTACCCGGGCCTAATGCTTTGGTCGTAAAGAATGGTTCTAAGGCCTGAGGTGCTATTCGCTCTGCCAGTCCTTTATCCGTGGCCTGCACCGTAATGCATATAAGGTCTCTTGCTTGCTGGCTTTCAGTCTCTTCTCCGTCGTTTAGCCTTGATGGAAATTTTTTGGTTTGGATCATCAACGCCCCGCCGTCTGGCATCGCGTCGCTTGCATTAATGGCCAGGTTAAGGAGTGATGCTTCGAGTTGGTTTCCATCGACAAGAACTATTGCTCCACGGCAGCCAAGTCGAAAAGACAGTGTGATGTTTTCGCCGAAGGTTCGGCGCAGGATTTCTTCAACATTGCGGATCACAGGATCAATTTCCCAGAGTTCAGCTGCGAGCCTGCCTGGACGACTGAAGGTCAGCAGGCGTCTGGACAATGAAGCGCCGGAATCTATTGATTTTAATCTTTCTTCGATAGGCACTTTAATGTCTTTAATGCCTTTAATGGTCTTTGCGTCGGTTTGCACTGCTTCTTCATTGGGCAGGATGATGCTGAGAACATGATTAAAATCGTGTGCTTTTTCACCGGAGAAGAGCCCCAGAGCAGACATTTTTTGAGATCGTCGTAGCGCCTTATCAGCGTCCTTTAAGGTATTAATATTGTGAGCGATTCCTTGTAGTCCTTTGACCGTGCCGGTTTTATCCGTCCAATATCTAACACTGTTTGAAATCCATACCCTGCCGCCATTTTTGGCCAGTAGCTGTGCTTCAAAGTTTGTCACGGTACCTTGATTATTTTTGAGTTCTGCCAGCAATTCGGAGCGTTTATTTGGATCGACGTAGTAGTCAGTTAGCACCGTTCCCAGCATCTCTTCAGGACTAAACCCAAGATCTGTACACGAGGGTGATATCCGGATGATCTTTCCATTTAAATCGGTCCGGTACACGACGTCGATGAGGTTCTCGAACAAGTCTAGATATTCAAGTTGGGTTTGTTCAAGGGAGGTGGATTTGTCGGCTGATTGCTTCAGGCTTCTGGACAAGTATTGGTTTAGGTGTCCGATCGCCATAACCATGGTCCCTCCCAGGAAAAACCAGCTGAAAATATGAAGCGCCCACTGAGTTGGGCTAGTAGAGGTTTCCGTTATTGCCGATGCGGGCACTGGCAACCCTAGAGTAAAGGATATCGCGAGCATGGTGGTGAGCAGCAGTAACGTTAGCAACACGAATATTCCTGCCCTGCGCCCTAGCAATAGCGCACCCATGACCGCGGCAAACGGAATCCAGAGACCTGCAGCTAGGGTCACGCCATATTTGTCTAAGCAAAACATCGCGATCATACTCAGAGAAGTAATCGTAAAGTAGGCGCGAGCCTCACAAGACAGATGTTGTCGAAATGTCCAGGTAACCCAGACCAAGATGAACATGATCGTTTGAAAAGAGAAGATGGGTTGCCAGCCAGTATCCAGAGAACGAAGAAGAGACGCACAGAGCATCGGCGCTGAAATCAGCCCCATGGTCAACAAGAAGAGGTTGCAAATAGCCGATCGAATTTCGGCTGATCCCTCGTCATGAGATTGCATGCTAAGGTCTTGTCTGCGGTTGGTTGGTTTTGATATGTACATGGGAAAGACTTTTTTAGATACTCAGGTTCAGTCCGGGAGCATCTTACATTGAAGCCCCAGAGCATGCTGCTGTGTTTCACGGCGCTCTAGCCTGCTGCTTTTTGCCATCATCTGTCAAGTAGCTGCAGGAGTCTTGATAAGTTGAGTGACGCCTGTCGTTCCGAAAAACCCCTTGGTTCCTTGCCATCAATCACTGGTGTCTTTCTTGAGATGCTGGTGACTCTCCCAAGCCTTTCACGGAAAATGTCGCTAACTTAGTTATTTTTAGGTTGGGTATGGTGGAGTCCTATCGCCGTCTGTTGCTCGACAGCACCTTGCTCTGGGTATTCGAATACGTTGAAAACCTCCTGCCCCAATGTGCAACCCTTGCGCACTGGATTAGTTTTCTTTTGGCGTTCTCGTTAAACGCTATCGCCGGCCGAGGTTTTTCGTTACTAAACACAGGGTCTGTGAATACGAATCGTATTCATGATGGTTTCATACGCTTCATGCTTTAAAGGCCGTGGGCATAAGCATCTGTAAACGCGATAGGTTCCCTCCCTAAGCCATCGGCTACGAGGTTTTCCTTTTAAAGGGCGCAGTTTCTGTCATTGATGCGTTAAAGAGTCGCTTGCTAAAGGTGCAGTAACGAAACGGTCTACGCTACTGCTAAGTTCTGAAGTTATTGGCACAGCAGCGCTTGAGCCTTTCAGGCGGCAAGCCTTATCTCTAGCAGCCGCCGAGCTCATTGTCTGGCCCTGACTTTGGGGAAATCCGATGCCAGAGCGGCACCGGATAATCGTGGCTATTCGTCGGCATGTCAGGCAGAAAATTGGTCCAGATGGTAGTCGGTGTTACCAAATTGGGCTTCAATGACGAGTAGTCGCTTGAAGTAGTGCCCTACTCTCAATTCTTCCGTAACACCCATGCCGCCATGCGTTTGCACTGCGTTTTCACCTACAAAAAATGCAGCCTTGCCAACAAGGTGTTTCAAAGCATGCACACAGCGCTGGGCATCATCGCCGCCTGCAGCGACTTCCATTGTGGCGCGAAAGAGCAGTGATTTGCACTGTTCATATTCCATAAACATCTCGACCATACGATGCTGCAGTACTTGGAAATCTGACAAAGGATGATCAAATTGTTCCCGCGCTTGGGTATAGGCGACCGTATCCTTGTAAAGAATTTCCATGGCTCCGAGCGCTTCTGCAGCAACGGCTAAAATGCCATCATTGATGACCTCGTTCAGCGGGCCAAATCCATTATCAATTTCGCCAAGCAGGTCATCTGCCGTGACGCTAACCTGGTCAAAGGTCAGTTCTGAAGACTGCAGCCCATCAACTGTCGGGAAGCCTTGGACTGTCAGGCCCTCTCGGTCTGCTGGGATCAGCGCGAGGGAAATACCGGACTGATCAACAACGCCTCCACTGGTTCTGAACGAGACAACAAAGGCATCAGCGGTTTTTCCATGCAAAACCATGCACTTAGTGCCTGTCAGGGTGTAACCATCATTGGTTTTGCTACCAGCGATAGCAACATTGTGTGGCTCAAACCCTGAGTCTGGCTCTGCATAAGCCAGAGCAAGTTGCTTTGAACCATCAATGACGACTTCCAGCCAGGCTTTACGTTGTGCTTCACTGGCTACCCGTTTCAATACACCACCACCAAGCACTATGCTGGCAAGGAACGGCTCAAGAACCAGTCCTTTTCCGAATTGCTCCATCAACACCATTGTATCAAGCTGATCACCGCCGAACCCGCCATCGTCTTCGCTGAAAGGTAGCCCCAACCAACCGAGTTCGGACATGGTTTGCCAGTAGCCCAAGCTGAATCCTGGCGTCTGTTTCACGATGGCGACTCTACTTTCCAGGGCGTAGTTTTCCAGTACAAACCGTTCAATCGAATCCGAAACCAGTTGTTGTTCTTCACTCAAATCAAAATTCATTTCAACGTTCCCTATTTCTTCGTCGACTTAATACCAAGCACTTTTTTGGTAACGATGTCTTTTTGGACTTCGCTGGCACCACCGTAAATAGTGTAAACGCGACTGCTCATATAACCGCCCATGCCACCCCGGGCAAAATCTGGGCCGGCATTAGTGCCGCCCCAAGCCGCGGAGAATTGCCCGCCAGCTTCCATGGTCAACTTTTGTATTCTCTGTTGAATGTCGGTTCCCTTGAGTTTCAAGATTGAAGACTCAGGCCCCGGCGCCGTGCCAGCGCTGGCTGTTGCTAGGCTTCTGAGTTCTGTGTACTCAACTGCCATTAAATCAATTTCGAGTGCCGCGACTTTGGACTTAAAGCTGGGTACATCCATTAGGCTGCCGTTACCACGTTTCACGCTGCTGGCTTTTTGTTTTAAATCTTCCAGGGCAACGATGGAGTTCGAGATACCAGCAATACCTGTTCGCTCGTGCTCAAGTAAACCCTTCGCATAGGTCCAGCCTTTACCTTCTACACCCACACGGTTTTCCACAGGTACTTTGATATCAGTAAAGAAAACCGTGTTGACGCTATGTGAACCACCCAATGTAATAATTGGCTTAACTTCGATGCCTTCCTGCTTCATCGGAAACAGCAGGAAAGTGATACCCTCTTGTTTGACACCCGCGTCGCTGGTGCGTGTCAGACAAAAGATCCAGTCTGCAATATGCGCCATTGTGGTCCAGATTTTGGTGCCATTAACCACATAGTGGCTGCCGTCTTCAGACAGCACCGCCTTTGTCTTAAGACTGGCAAGGTCTGAGCCGGCTCCGGGCTCGGAGTATCCCTGGCACCAGTTAACTTTCCGTGCCCGGATGTCTGGCAAAAATCGTTCCTGCTGTTCTTCTGATCCATGGGCCATCAGCACAGGGCCTAACATGCTTAGCCCAAAAGGCATGTCCCAAGGTGTGCTCGATCTGGCCGTCTCTTTCTGCCAGATATAATGCTGGTTCGGCGTCCAGCCAGGGCCACCAAATTTGGCAGGCCATTTGGGGACATCCCAGCCACCTTTTTCTTTGGCTTTCTCAAACCAGTCCATTCGCCATTTGTTTGGATCCTCACCATCTTTGTAGGCATTGCCGGCAAGGAACTCTCTTACCTCCGCCTCAA
>JABIVN010000604.1 GCA_018667205.1 Gammaproteobacteria bacterium
AACCTCGCCACGTACACGACGACTCAAATCCCGATAGAAAATGAAAATTACGAGTGCCGTGAATGTGCCTAAGCCTGCCGCGATCCAATATTGTGAACGCCAACCGGGCCAGATTGGTAAGGTCTGCGCCGCTACCATCGTCGACATTAATGCACCTATAGTGAAGGCGAGTGACACCCAGGCGTAGACCATGGCTCGCCCCATTTGCGGCGTTAAATCGCGAGATGCTGCGTGTACCGCCGGGTTCATACCCGCCATCAGAAAACTACCGGCTGCGACGAGAAATGCTAGCGTCCAGAAACTAGGCGTAACCGCGCCCAGAACTGAAATCATGGCATAAGCGAATACCGGCTAGATCATCAATGGCCGACGGCCGAAACGGTCCGTGGCCCGGCTTAAGAACATGGCGCCAAGGCTGTACACAAGACCGGCAAAGGCGGCCACGTAACCCCATTCAACTAGTGTTTTGTCGAAGTCCTCCAGAATATAGACCAGCACGGGAGCGTTTTTGAGCGCCTCGTATTGCTCAACCGCCCAACCCAACACAATCAGCCCCAATAGCCACCAGCGCAGCTTTCCTTGTGGGAAGAAATCGAGTTCTTTGTGCTTGCGATAACGCCAGAAGCTTGTCTGCTTCTTTGAATAATCTCCCTCACCCTAGGCTATCTCAGAAACGACGGAAAAAACGGGACTAATTTAGTGGTTAGACACGTTTGGCAGCGGGGCGTAAAAATCACTTGGTTTAACCTGATACCCTTGCCAAAAACGGCCTGTCAGTGATGGTTGAGTTTCTCAGACTCAGTCTGTTATTGTTTTAGCACTGTTTTTCGACGAAAAATTGAGCATAAAAGTAAAAGTTAGCGGCGCAGCCTTGAACGTCGAAATCGATGGATCTGACCATGGACCCAACGTTCTACTCGCGCGCGGTGCAGGCTGAACGCTACTCTTAAGGGACTTCGCATGTGGCGCTCCGTATACACAAATTCCGTTTCACTCGCTTTGGTGTTCGATGGATTGAGCTAAGTTCAGCAACCTAAAACCCGGTAATCAAAAGGTACGCACCCTGGAGGTAACGTGAAAACAATAACTCAGGCACAGCGCCAGCAGTTCAAAGACTCAGGCGTTTTACATCTGCCACAACTGCTGGATGACGCGTCCCTGCAACTGGCACGGGCCGCCTACGAATGGTCCTTATCAAACCCGGGACGGGGGGCCACCAATCTGACCCAGGGCGCGCCAGGGACATTTTATGGAGATTTGGCAAATCCCAAGTGTTTTCCCGCTTACGAGGCGGTAAACAATAAAACCATATTGCCACAGATCATCAGCCAGCTCTGGGATAAACCAGAAGTTTGGTTTCTGTATGAACAGGTTTTCCTTAAGGTCGGTGATGTTAATGAGATGGCAAAGCGAACACCCTGGCATCAGGATCTCCCATACCTACCGATCGAAGGTATGGATCTTGCTGTAGCCTGGATTTCATTTGAATCTCTCGATAAACAGGCGTCACTGGAGTTTGTGGTCGGTTCTCACCGTGGCACCTTGTTCGATGGATCACGTTTCGATGCCGACGATGACACCTTGCCACTTTACGGCGACGGTTCACTCCCCCGGTTGCCAGACATAGAAGCAAACCGTGTCGACTATAAGATCATTTCCTTCAGCGTTCAGCCTGGTGATGTGGTGATATTTCATCCTGCCATGTTGCATGGTGGCGCTCCTACGCCCGCAGGAAAGACTCGTAGAACGTTGTCATTGCGCTTTTTCGGCGCCGACGCAAAAGTAGCACTCCGTCCGGGTGACACCATGGAGCGGCTGGCCAAAATTGGCACCGCGGATAACATTCACCCAATGATAAAAGCCAAGAACCTTGGTAGCGGAGCGGCTTTTCGGGACCCAGGGTTTCCGAAAGTTCACGGTTGACGGCGAAACGCAGCTAGGGCTCGCCGCCTAATGCTGTGTCCTGCAGAACGATTCCCGCAAAGGGTCACTCGCGATTGACCTGATCTGAACGATAGCCTGCCATCGTCTGATAATCTCCAACAATGGCGCGCAACTCACCCGGGCTTGCGACGTCGTCGAGTGCCGCAAACCCACCGGGCGCGCGTTCTTCAATCAAATCGATCACCCCATCGGGTCCTCCCTTGCGATTAGCGCGGACAATGTCGGCAGTCGCAGGGCGGCGCTCTTGATCATAAGCCCCAAGACCCGCGACGCCGTCGGACTTCGGATGCCGAGCGATAGCAACGGCGTCAAGTATCGCCTGGCTGGCCCCGTTAGAGCCTACTGGGTACATCGGGTGAACGGCATCGCCCAGACTGTCTCGAACCGCGTCCGCGAGGCATTTTTGTAATTTGCCCCTGTGAATGGAAAACTGAAGTACGTCGTGACCCGCCCATGTCCCGCGCGGTTGGCCCAAAAAGTACTACCCGGTGGTTGTTTCGTAGATCAGTTCGCGCGTGCGTATACCGATACTATCCAAACTTTCCAGCATCCCAAGATCGACTAGGTGTCGTATGGCGTGGGGCAAAATGTTGATACCAACCCCCAACTCAGCAATAACATCTGCGCGTTCATAGATTACCGACGTAAAACCCGCGCGGTGTAACGTTAGGGCAAGCGTCAGGCCGCCGATGCCGCCACCTGCGATTGCAATGTTGAACTCTTCGGGCATCTAAATCCTCGACTTTGGGGGCAGCGTGGAAGCAATATAAAGGAAACAGCTATGCTGGCAGTTAACAGGGATGTTCGGCCACTAGGTAGAGTCTCGAAACACACCGGACAGTTGCTGCTTCAGAAAAGAGTGAAACCATATTGCAAGTAGTGGTTAGAATGTGTTCAACGATTATAGATCGCCTATAAAAGCAAATCAGGAGTAATGGCTATGGTAAGAAACAGTCGCATTAAGCATTTGGCAGAGGGCTACATTGACCGCAAACAATTTAGTGGCATCGAGTGGCGGGTAGAGGCGGCTGGTAAAATCCTTACCGCCGGTCAGGTTGGCAGTGCTACAGAAAATGGCAGTGATCCGATTCCTGATGATGCCATCTATCGTATCTATTCCATGACTAAACCTATCGTGTCCGTAATGGCCATGATCCTGATAGAACAGGGGAAATTACGGCTATTTGATATGTTGGCGCAATACAATTCTGCCTTTCAAAGTATGCGGGTACTGCTCTCCAGCGGTGAGATAGAACCTGCTAAACGGCCGATATTAGTTGAGGATTTGTTTACGCACAGGGCTGGCTTCAGCTATGAGTTTATAGCTGGCTGCCACATTGCGCCTGGATATAATGCCATCAATCTTTCCAGCGACGGTGCGAGTACGTTAGATGAGATGATGACCAAGCTCTCAACTCAACCGCTAGCCTTTCAGCCCGGTAGCCAATTCCGTTATAGCGTCTGCACCGATGTACTGGCCCATGTCTGTGAGAAAGCGTCGGGTAGAACCATGCAAAGCCTGTTGCAGGAATTCATATTCGGCCCATTGGAAATGAAAGATACGGGCTACTATGTTCCAGAGGAAAAACAAAATCGCCTGATGCCCATGTTTGGGATTTCAGATATTTCGGAAATGTCATTCCTCAATCCACCGCTGAAACAGGAATTAATTCGCGCTGATGTCGAAGAAATGTATCCATCGAAAAACCCTGATTATAGCCGCGGTGGGCATGGTTTGTTTTCTACGCTAGACGACTACTTCAAATTTGGTCGAATGCTGCTTAATGGCAAAGGTCCGGATGGTCAGGCTGTTATTTCCCGTAAAATGCACGAGATGATGCTGTCTAACCGAATTCCTAAAAGCCAATTGCCGCTCAGAATAGGGTTGAGTTCACTACCGGGTTACGGTTGGGGACTCGGCGTCAGAATAATGATGGACCCTGGAAAGGCTATGGGCCTGACCGGTAAGGGAGAGTTCGGCTGGGCAGGTGCTGCAGGTACCTATTTCTGGGTGGATCCTAGTGAAGGTATGATCGGAGTATTTATGACCCAATATCTTGGTTCAATGTTACCGATGGCGGATGATCTTCGATCCGCGGCCTATCAAATGCTTGATTGAGGAAAGTTCAGACAATGGCAATCAATAAACAGTGGCGGCTTGCACGAACGCCCACCACTGGCTGGCCCACCGATGAAGATTTCTTACAGGATGAATCTGCTGTACCTGACCCCGGCGAGAAACAGGCACTCACCAGAACAATTTACCTTTCTCTTGACCCCTATCAATGGGCACGACGCAGAAGCGGGCTTGAGGCGGTCGGCGATGTCTGTCATGGAAGAACCGTTTCTCTTGTATTGAAAAGCCGCAATACCAATTACCGAGAGGGTGCTGTTATTTTCAACACCAACGGCTGGCAGGAATACGGCCTGGCGGGAAAAGGTATTTCTGAATTCAACTACATGCACCCGCGAGTCATTGACCCTAGCCTTGCGCCTATTTCTACCGCTATTGGTGTCCTTGGTATGCTCGGGCTAACGGCCTATTCAGGGTTATACATCCAGTGTCAGCCGAAACCGGGCGAGACAGTCGTTGTTTCCGCTGCCAGCGGTGGGGTTGGCCAGAATGTTTTACAGATAGCAAAACTGAAGGGATGCCGCGTTGTTGGCGTTGTCGGCTCCGATGAGAAATGCGATTTTGTGACTGGTGCGCTGGGAGCAGATGCATGCATCAACCGTAAGGCTGCGGATTTTACCGATCAACTTCGACTTGCGTGTCCCGACGGCATCGACATCTATTTTGAGAACGTCGGTGGAGCAGTGTTTGAAGCCGTTCTGCCCTTGTTAAATAAGTTCTCCCGAATCAGCCTGTGTGGCCTGATCTCTCAATATGGCAATGATGACACCGCTTCAAATCATGATCGCTGGCAAAAAACAGGTGCCGAAGTTTTTGCAAAGCGCCAAGTGAAAGTACATGGGCTATTTGTAGGTAACTTCGTTGATGAACATCAACAACCGTTTCTCGAAGAGATGAGTGAATGGGTGCAGAACAATCAAGTTAGCTACAGGGAAGATACGTGGCAAGGTCTAGATAAGGCGCCGGCGGCTTTCGCGGCGATGCTCAACGGTGACAACTTTGGAAAAACCATCGTTCAGGTCAGTTCGGATCCTACTAGCCCTATCCGGAAACGCTAGCATAACGACTAGAATTCAGGAAATAAATCCAACAAAATTTAACAATATCATGCTGATTAACGGTACTAAGGTAGGTTAAAGCGGCTGTGCAGCAGGCGGGAACTTTTCTAACCCGCAGCAGCAACAGAGTGCGACAAAAGGGATTTCACGGCAGCAGATACGGCCCCTGTGGGTGTTGCTGTGGCAATCCTTTCTTCGCGTCTCGGAATATCTAAAACAGCCAAGGCCACCCTCCAACAGTAAACGATGACATAAGGACCAGCTCCCTTTAGCCCTGACACTCTACTCCGACCCCATAATTGCTTTGACCCCATAATTGAATACCAGGCTGCTGGTCTGGTTGCACGCTCATTGGATTAATCCTTCAGCTTTGAAAAGTTAGGCGCACGTCTTTCT